>DGEE01000075.1:0-27518 GCA_002385815.1 Hungateiclostridiaceae bacterium UBA3934 | reverse complement strand
GCCTCCTGTGGTCGCCATTCCCGCATTTATACCGCTGAGCCGCAGTGTGTGCGCTATCATTCTGGTCACTGTGGTCTTCCCGTTGGTACCCGTTACGGATACGATCGGGACACTGCAGGGCTGATTGACGGGAAAGAGATTTCCCATAATATCACGAGCTACATTTCTCGGCTCCCCTTCTGTCGGATATATGTGCATCCTGAGACCGGGAGCCGCATTCACCTCGATGACCGCACCATTATCCATGCTCAGCGGTTTTGATATGTCGGTGCAGGTGATATCTATTCCCGCAATGTCCAACTCCATTAATTCAGCAGCCTTCACAGCCAGTCCGGCATTATATGGATGCACTTCATCGGTACAGTCCCTGGCAGTGCCGCCGGTGCTGAGGTTGCCGTTGTAACGCAGAAATACCCTTTCACCCTTGCCTGGCACGCTGTCAGCATTATAGCCGGTTTTTGCCAGGACCTGCCTTGCCATTTCATCTATCCGGATCACTGTGAGAGGCTTTTCGTGGTCTTCCCCCCTCAGTGGATTCCGGTTTTCGATCTCCACCAGCTCCCTGATGGTGTGCAGCCCGTCTCCCTCGACAAAAGGCGCTCTGCGTTCTGCTGCCGCGATCATTTTCCCGCCTGCTACCAGCAGTCTGTAATCTTTACCCTCAATGTGTCTTTCCACTATTACAGCGCTGCTGAAACCAGAAGCAGCCGTGAATGCACTCTCCAGCTCCGCGAAGCTTGTTATGTTTGTGAATACTCCTTTCCCCTGGTTCGCATCAAAGGGTTTGACTGCCACAGGCCATCCAATGGCGGAAGCGATGGCTGCTGCAGATCTGTATGAGCAGGCCACGTCTCCCCGGGGCACGGGTATACCCGCTTCGGAAAGCTTCAGCTTGGTGAGATGTTTGTTGCCTGCCATATCTACCGCGACACAACTGCATCCGTCTGTCAGCGAAGCCTCAAGGTATCTGGTGTATTTGCCTGTACCAAGCCGCAGAACGCTTGAATGCTCCAGACACACTACAGGTATACCTCTCCTGCGTGCCTCCTCATACAATGCCCTGGTGCTGGGTCCCATGTCGGATTCAGCTGCGACCTTTGAAAGATGCCTGGTTACCCCTTCGATGTCCGGCATTTCACCGGCGGCAAGCATGTTTATCATATCCGAGACTGCCAGCAGACACTCGATTGCTGCCTTTTCATTCTTATATTCGAAAATGATATTATAGACTGTCGGATCCTCTGTGACTCTGCTTTTCCCATAGTACACGTCATAGCCCAATACACTCTGAAGCTCAAGCACCATGTGCTCGGCTACATGAGCAAGGTATGTTCCCTCCGCCAGCCTTTCAGCAAAGCCCCCCTCGTAGCCGAGGGAACAGACGTGTTTCGCAAGACCAGGCAGTATTTTCAGCAGCCGGTCGTTGAATCCGCTTATCTGCCTGGTAGGCGTATCGTATAATTCGCCAAGATCCGCCGCTGCCCTGATAACAGGTCTGTGGCTGTATATGTTTCTGCCTCTGAATGGCTCTATTTTTACTATTTCCACTGTTTTTCCTCCACCCTCATGACCTTTCTGTTAATCATGTCATATCCATATCCTGCAGGCAGTACGTGCAGGATCACATTGGTGATGGCCAGGTTTTCATCCGGCATCAGTTCAGATACATTTGAACTCCCGATGTCCCTTCCGTCCACCACAGTTACCGAATTGCTCCCTATCACTTCAAAATGATCGTCCGGGAATACCCTGACAGCCGTATCCTCATCGATACCGATCCCCAGGATCGACGGGTTCTCAGCAACACCGCAGAGGAGCCTGCCGATCCTGCCCCGCTGGTGAAAATGCTGGTCGATCAGTGCTTTTTCCAGCAGCCCCAGTCCCGGAGCCATCTTTAATGTGCATTTCCTCGCTGGATCGTTGTTGTTTCCATCTACGATCATGGTTCTGCTCATGGCCGATGCTCCGGCGCTGGTCCCTGCGACCACAGCACCTGATTCCCAGGCTTGATGCAGCATTTCGAATACTTTGGTCCCTCCCAGTATGCTCGTTATCCGAAGCTGATCTCCCCCGGTGAAGAAAATACCGGAGGCTTCCGATATGATCCTGACATTGGACTCAGATCCGGCTTCTTCTCTGGTGTCAATGTTCAGAAACTCCACATTGCCTGCTCCAAGGCCGGTAAATAATGATTTGTACTGGCCGCCTGCCTCAATGGGATTTTCTGTGGCAGTAGTTATTATTACGATATTTGCTTTCGATCCTCCTGAAATATCGACGAATGACTTCAGAATCAGACATTCCCCTGTCTTGTCTTCAGCCCCTCCTATAATTATCAGATTTCCGGTTTTCATAAGTTCATCGTCTCCCTGGCGGGTCATGCCGTAACCGTATATGCGGTCAGGTCACTGATAATGCACTTGCATCAATATCTGCATCAGATACCAACAGCATTTCTCAGATAATCGTACAGCATGCCGTTCATCATCAGGCCTGCCGCCATCAGCAGGATGCTGGCTGCAACGAGCGGCATCCCCATCCTGCTCCCGCCTTTGCTGACTCTTATGCCTAGTATGATGGCTGCAGCGCCAAAAATATATGGGTAACTGATTACTGAAGCAACGGCTGCGGCCCACCCCGAAGCAGCACACAGGATCGTGACGACTTTCGGGGCGGCTCTGCCCGTTTTGTCGGCCTTGTCCGGTTTATCCATTCAATCACCTCGATATTATTCTTATATACCATGTTTCCGTATATTCATTTTTTTAGTGTAAATATTTGTCGGCGTCATGATTCCACCGGTTTTCCGTCCCTCATGAGGATTTTTCCCCGTGCCAGCAGCATCCGCGGTGTTAATGATGCCTTGTCCGCCAGTAGTATGTCCGCGTCACTGCCGACGGTTGTTTTCCCCTTTGCAGGATACAGTTTCAAGGTTTTTGCCGGGTTTTCGGTCACGGTTTTGAGCACAGTTTCCAGTGGAAGCTGGTAATCCATGACTGCGGACCTGAGATCCTCAAAAAGCGCCATGACTCTCCCTGTCTCTGTGTGGGACTGACCTGCACCGCTCCCGTTTCCGTCAGATGAGACCGTCACTCTCTCGAGATTGTCTCCGCTTCCTATGAGCATGGCAAGGCATTGCGGAACACTTATCCCGGCCTTTGTATCCTCACCGGCGGTGAGGTCGATGATACCCCCGTTTTTGTGGTATCGGACAGCCTGGTCGAACAATGTCCTGCTCCTGTTCAGATGTGTCGGCACAAATGTGGAAACAGGGAAATCCGTTGATTCCAGCAGGTCGATTAGTGGCATGAGTCCATCCTTGCCGTCTCCTACATGCAGATGCACGATCCCGGCCTTACCACTGAGCATCCCGCCGGTTACTGCCTCATAAGCCAGTTTGGCAAGCTCACTGCGCCCCGGATATGTGGATCTGTAGTCTGAAATGGCGATTTCACCTGCACCGATTACCTTGTCTATTATCACGATGTCTGTAAGCACTCTTCCTGTTATAGTGACAGGCGGCACACCATAATTCCCCGTGTACATGAATGCAGTAAGGCCTTCAGTCTCCAGCGAACTGGTCTTCATGAGCAGTCCTTGCAGGTTCTTGCCCACAGCGTCGTTGCCCAGGACACCGACTACCGTTGTTATCCCTGCCCTGATCAGATCTCCGGAGCTGATCGGCCCTATTATGCTGCCAGGACCCTGCTCTCCTCCGCCACCCGTTATGTGGACATGCTGATCGATCAAACCGGGCATCGCGATCATCCCGCTGCAGTCGATCACCTCCGGCTGAAGTTGGCGTACAGGTTCTATATTTTCAGAGATCAGTGCGATCCTCCCGTATGCTGTCAGAATATCCCTGAATCCCATATATTCCGGACTATAAATTTCGACATTTTTCAGGATCCTGAACATTCAACTGCGTTTCCTTTCTTAGTGATTTCAGGAAAATATTTGTATATATTTACATAATATCCACCGGTCTGTGTCCGGATGTAACAATATATTAGTTTTTCCGACCGACCGGCTTGTATGCATGTCTCGGTATTTTACAAACATATTAAAAAAATATTAATAATATGTTAAATTTTAATGTAAAGACATTATAATGTACTAATTTAACAGTGCTGTAAGTTTTTAATTTGATTATTTAATATTATTCTGCTAAACTGTTTCTTGATTATGTAAAGTATATAGATATAAAGGGTGATAAAATGGCAGCAAATTACAGCAGTCTTACAGCTAAGCAGAAGAAGGTATACATGGTGATAGAGTCTTATATTAAGACCAACGGTATACCTCCGACTGTACGTGAAATAGGGGAACTGGTCGGTGAAAAGACCCCGGGAGCCGTACAGGGGATACTTAACAGATTGGAGCAGAAGGGTGTCATAAAAAGGCAGCTTGGAGCAGCAAGGTCGATACAACTCGTTTCTCCGGATGATGAAATGTACAGCAAGCCTGTTTTCGTACCTAAGATCAAGAGAATCAGCAAGAGAAATCTCAATGATCTGACAAATATCTACAACATCGAATTGTACCATCCTTTTTCACCGGAGGTCCTGGCAGAAAATGGTGACTATATCGTTTGCGAGTGTCCGGCTGACGGATTGACTGAAAGTGGTTTCGGTGACAACGATATTATCCTTGTCAACAGAACTGCAGAACTGGATGCCGGCGATATTGTGCTTGCTTTTTACGAAACCATTTCACTGCTCAGAAGGTATTATCCTGAAAAAGACGGCACCATTACTCTCAAAGCAGACTCCAAAGTAATCGACAAAGAGAATTTCACAACCGATGAGATCACCATAATCGGCAGAGTGGAAGGAAGATACACAAGGTTCTGAAACCGGGGTGCTCCTCAAACAGGGGGATGGCTCTGAATTTCAGACAACGACAGACGACGGGGACGGTTCTCAGGTTTTCGTTCCGAACAGGAACGGGACATGGGGGCCGTTTCGTTATATTTATGACCTCTGCGCTGCATTCCGGTTCGGTTTCTTTGAATCAAAAAGCCGGCTCACATGAGCCGGCCTTCTTTCAATGGTACCTTCTGTCGATCGGGCTTCTATCAGCTCAATCCTACATCGGTCTTATCCCTGCAGCATTACTTCTTTATTGATGTATACATGAAGTATTTGAATCCCAGAGGTGAGGAATAGAATCCGTCGAGCTTCTGGTTAAGCAGGAATATGTCGACATAGTAGTATATCGGGCAGAGCATGCTTTCCTCAAAGATTATGTCTTCCGCCTGATGCATGAGTCTGTAGCGCTCCTCAGTATCAGTCGTGGTCTTGACCTTTCTGATGATCTCGTCATATTCCACATTGCTCCACTGCGCATCGTTGTTGCCGCTGCCTGTGACCCACATGTCGAGGAATGAGATAGGATCATTATAGTCACCGAGCCAGCCGTTGCGCGCGATGTCATATTCGCCGTTTTTACGGGTGTTGAGGAATGTGTTCCATTCCTGTGAAACCAGTGTGACATTGACACCGATCTTCTTCCACATATCCTGCAGAGCTTCACCTATCTGCTGATGAGCTGTGCTCTCGTTGTAGAGGTATTCCAGAGTCGGGAAGCCTTCTCCGTTGGGATAACCTGCTTCTGCCAGCAGTCTCTTTGCTTCCTCCAGGTTGGCTTCGTATGCTTCTGCTGAGGGATCATAGTAGTCTCCACCTACGTCACGGAATTCCCTGGTTGGATCCGCATCAGACAGTCCTGTCGGCACGAATGCACCTGCAGGCTGCTGGCCGGCTTTACCTATGTTCACGCAGATGAAGTCGCGATCCACTGCAAGTGTGAGGGCCTTACGGACCTTCGGGTTGTCCAGCGGAGCTTTCTGCGTGTTGAAGGACACATAATATGTTCCCAGCTGTCCCTGGAGGTTGAACTCCGGTTTGTCTCTCCATGCATCGATTTCATCGTTGGGCATGTTATCAGCAAACAGGATCTCTTCCTGCTTGAATGCATTGAGTATCGCATTGTCGTCCTCCATCAGGACGAATTTGAGCTTCTCAGGGCCAAGTTTTTCAACATTCCAGTAGTTCTTGTTCTTTTCGAAAGTGATATGGGAGCCAGGTACCCATTCGATCATCTTGTATGGTCCGTTGCCTATATAAGTCTTGGGATCTATTGCCCATGCCTCACCATGTTCCTCTATTATGTCCTGGCGCACCGGGAAGTAGGTCGGGAATGCGCAAAGTTCCAGGAAATACGGAACAGGAGTTTTCAGCTTGACAACGAGAGTTTTGTCATCGGGAGCTGTTACATTCAGTTTCCCTTCTTCGTAACCGTCGATCACTTCAAAGATGTACTCGTAGTCGGCTGCGGTGTCAGGTGAAATGGCGCGATTCCAGGCATAGACATAGTCATTTGCTGTAACCGGCTGACCATCACTCCATTTGAGTCCGTCGCGCAGGTGGAACGTGTAAGTTGTTCCATCATCACTGACATCATAATTTTCTGCCTGGCCTGGGACCGGTACTCCATCTTTGTCCAGGTTCATTAGTCCTTCGAATGCATGGACAATCAATGTACCGCCATCGACAGCGGAGTTCAGTGCCGGGTCAATGGTGTCCGGATCAGGTCCGACATTGATTGTGAGCATGTCTGTTTTTCCTGCGCCTGTACACGCGGTAAGAGCCATGCTGCAAACCACGATCAGTGCAATAATTAGTGCTGCTTTTCTTCTCATAAATATTCCTCCTGTTTTTAGTCAGTACATATGTACCGTTTATTTCAATGCTGATATCCGGGAGTTATATCAAAATATTACCCTTTTGATATATTCCCCCTGAATAGCAGCATTTAATACAATATTGTTTTTTGCATGCCTGTCATTCAGTTGATCTTCTCGACATGGTGACATGCAACATGATGTCCCTTTGAGATCTCCCTGAACTCAGGCTCCTGTTCTGCGCAGATTTCAGTCGCATAGGGACACCTGGTCCTGAACCTGCATCCAGTCGGCGGGTCCAGCGGACTTGGGACGTCCCCCTCCAGGACGATCCTCTTTTTGGTGCGGCTTTCAACAGGATCAGGGATCGGGATAGCTGAAATCAGTGATTTGGTATACGGATGCAGGTTGTGGAATGTCAGCTCATAGCTGTCTGCCAGTTCCACCAGCTTTCCGAGGTACATGACACCGATCCTGTTGCTTATATGCTTGACCACATTGAGATCATGGGCAATGAACAGGTATGTCAGCCCCAGATCCTGCTGCAGTTCTTCAAACATGTTGACGACCTGTGCCTGTATCGAAACGTCCAGCGCCGAAATGGGCTCATCACATACGATGAATTCCGGATCCACCGCAAGGGCACGTGCAATGCCGATGCGCTGCCGCTGGCCGCCTGAAAACTCATGCGGATAGCGGTTGGCATGCTCGCTGTTCAGACCGACCCGTTCCAGCATAGTATATATCCTTTCTTTCCTCTCATGCTTGTCCGATGCCAGCTTGTGAATGTCTATCGCCTCACCGACTATGTCTCCAACAGTCATTCTCGGATTAAGGCTTGCATACGGATCCTGGAATACTATCTGCATCCTGCGCCGATAAGGCATCATGTCGACTTTTGTGATATCTGTCCCGTCATAGATTATCTGTCCGTCCGTCGGCTCATGGAGCCTGAGGATGGTACGACCGGTGGTGGTTTTTCCACAGCCGCTTTCCCCGACAAGACCCAGGGTTTCTCCTTTATCTATATGAAAGGTCACATCATCGACAGCTTTGACATATTTAGGGCGAAAGATGCTTCCTCCGACGCGGAAATATTGCTTCAGATTATTTACTTCAAGCAGTCTGCTCATGCCCTCTCACCTCTCTTTTCGAATTCCTCCTTCTGCAGGAGCCAGCATGCACTGTAGTGGTCTTCGGATATATGCGTATATTCCGGCATCCGTTTCAGGCATACTTTCATGCAGCTGCTGCAGCGGGGTGCGAAAGGACATCCTGCAGGCGGATTGAGCAGATCCACCGGTGTCCCCTCTATGGGAACCAGCCTCTTGCGCTCCTTGTCCGTCAGCTTCGGAATGCTCCTGAGCAATCCCTTCGTGTACTCATGCCTGGGATTGTAAAATATGTCATCGGTCGTGCCGTATTCAACTATTTTTCCGGCATACATGACCGCTATTTTCTGGCACATATTGGCTACAATACCGAGATCGTGAGTGATCATAATGATGGACATTCCTATTTTCCTTTTCAGTTCCATCATCAATTCCAGTATCTGCGCCTGTATAGTCACATCCAGAGCTGTCGTCGGTTCGTCTGCTATCAGCAGCTTGGGTTCACATGCAAGCGCGATGGCTATCATGACCCTCTGACGCATGCCGCCTGACAACTCGTGCGGGTACTGTTTCATTCTTTTCGCAGGTTCATTGATGCCGACCAGCGTCAGCAGCTCAACAGCCCTTTCGCAGGCCTGCTTTTTATCCTTGTCGGTATGCAGCAGGATCACTTCCATTATCTGATTGCCTATGGTATATACAGGGTTCAGGCTTGTCATCGGATCCTGGAATATGATGCTCACCTCATTGCCCCTGATATCCCGCAGTTGTTCTTCGGTCATTTCATTGATCCTGTGTCCGTTGAAATCTATAGTCCCTCCAATTATGCGTCCGGGATACGGGACCAGCCCCATAAGCGAGTATGCGGTAACACTCTTTCCACTGCCGCTTTCTCCGACGATCCCGAGCACATCGCCTTCTTCCATCTTTATCGAGATATCGTTCAATGCCTTCACTTCACCCGCCGGTGTAAAGAAGGAAAGCCGCAGATTTTTTATATCAACCAGTGTTTTGCCCATTGTTTCACCTCAATTCATCAGTCCAACAGTTCTTCAGCCTGCTATTCGGGCTTCCCGCCCGTTCAGTCAGTTCTTGAGCTTCGGGTCGAAGGCATCCCTCAGCCCGTCCCCGATAAGATTGAACGAAAGGATGATCAGGCTGATCATGATAGCAGGTGCCAGCAGTCTGTAGGGATATGATGTTATCCCCCCGATGGCCTGTGAAGCCATCGAGCCAAGTGACGGCATCGGTGCCGCAACGCCTATGCCGATAAAGCTTAGGAAGCTTTCCGTAAAAATGGATGACGGTATCTGCAATGTGGTCGTTACGATCAACGTACCCATGCAGTTGGTCAGAAGGTGCTTCCTTATTATCCTGCCGTGGCTTGCTCCCAATGCTTTCGCCGCTGTTACGAATTCCTGCTCCTTTAGTGTCAGTATCTGGCTTCGGATGATCCTGGCCATCCCAACCCAATAGAGAAGCGAGAACACAATAAAAATACATATGAGCCCGACCCCTATGGTATTGATCCAGTCGAAGCCCGGCACATTGTTTGCCAGACTTTCCAACGGATATTTCAACGTAACCATCAGCAGTATGATGATCAGTATGTCCGGCACAGTGTATATGATATCCACCAGACGCATCATGATCATATCCACCTTGCCGCCGAAGTACCCGGCGATGGAGCCGTAAAGCGAGCCTATCAATAGCACGAGCACACTGGCTACGATACCTACCAGCAGCGATACACGACTGCCTATCATAAGGCGGATCATGATATCACGCCCAAGCGAATCCGTTCCGAGAATATGGGGAAATACTTTCTGCCCCTGAGCAATCAGCTCAAGCTCCTGCTGCGAATACTGCATCGGTGCCAGATTCTCACTTCCCCTTATTTGCTGTTCATACGAATAAGGGTAGAAACTGGGTAATATAAATGCGAATATCATGATTATTATTATCACTATAAGGCTTGTCATAGCTATTTTGTTCTTTCTGAACCGACGCAGGCCGTCACGCCAGAAACTGACACTCTTGCGCATGACCACCAGGCTTTCCTTCTCCTGACTGTCAGCCGGCAAAAAGTCTGAAACATCTAGCTGCAAGCTGAATGGTTTTTTCTCCTTCATCATTTTTTCGCTCCCTGTTACTGTTTAGTCCGTGCTTCCATGGTTCCGGCCCGTTCTTCTGAGACCGGTTTTTATCCTGTCCTGTTATTTAAGCTTGATTCTCGGGTCTATCAGCTTGTACGCAATGTCGACCAGCAAATTCATGACGATTATCAGCGAGGCAAGGAAGATAGTAGTCCCCATTATCAGCGTATAATCCCGGTTTGTTATCGAACTGATGAAGTCGCTGCCAAGTCCGGGTATCGTGAATATCTTCTCAACAATAAAGCTTCCTGTCAGCGTGTAGGCAAGCAATGGCCCCAGGTACGTAACCACCGGCAGGATCGCATTCCGCAGTGCGTGCTTGAACAGCATCGTAAACTGCGACAGCCCTTTTGCCCTTGCTGTCCTCATATAATCCTGCCCCAACACTTCCAGCATGCTCGAGCGCATCAGTCTGGTAATGTAGGATGCCGGATAAAACGAGAGAGCCATGACCGGCATAATGTAATGCAGCGGCGATGACAGCCCGAATGTCGGCAGCAGCTTCAGCGTGACACTGAATATCATCATCAGTACAGTTGAAGCCACAAAGCTTGGTACGGCTATACCACAGGTCGATAATACTATGATGACATTGTCGAGCCATTTCCCCCTGTTCAATGCCGCTATACTTCCAAGCGGTACACCGACCAGAACCGCCAGCAGGACGGACAGGCCTCCGACCCGGGCAGATACTTTGAATCCTGAAGATATTATCTGATTCACAGTACGCCCTCTCTGCTTGAGCGACGGCCCCATGTCTCCTTTCAGCATCCTGACCATATAGTTCTTGTATTGAACTATTAATGGCTGGTCAAGCCCGTATTTTTCATTCAGAGCCTTCAATGTTGCTTCTGACGGAGCTTTTTCAGAAAGAAAAGGTCCGCCGGGAACCAGGTTCATCAGTGTGAATGTGATCGTAGCAACCAGCCACAGCGTGACAACTGCAAGCAGGACTCTTTTGATGATATATTTCCCCATCATGACACCCTTTCTATTTTAGCCAAACGGGAAATTGGTTTTGCTTTTTCGTTTGTTCTCACTTTTGAGTGATTTATCCCCCAAAATTGTATGTTAACATAATACATGATTAAAATAAATAATGCAATTCGGAAAATCATATATTCTTGTTAATTTTTTAACTGCACTGCCTGATATTGATGCTGCAAGATATTGCAACATCTAGCCAATGCAGCATTATCAAGCTTTACGCCAACTTATATTGACTCTATTTATACCCAAAAACAGCTCTTTCAATCAAATATTTTGCTTTTTGCGTTATATTTTTACAAAACTAATTAGCGTATGTGCGGATATTATGTCTACCTTTATTAGGCGTATTTTGTTATACTAGCATTTTATTGCGGAAATTGCAATAAGAAATGAAAGACAACGATAGAAATGATAGCAAGTGATAATAGATGGTAATAGATGTATGTCAGCTGATTACAAGATAAAAAGCAATGCAGCTGAAATCCTGCATTGCTTTTATATTCTCCTGGTATCGTTTACCGGACCGGAACGCTTGCTTCCGGCCTTCTTCAGAGTTCGTATTCCCTGACTTCTTCGGCTATCAGCCTTCCCATCTCTGCTGTCCCAACCACTTTGCCACCAAAGGAAGCTATATCAGGTGTTCTGTATCCTTTTTCGAGCACTTTCCTGACAGCGTTTTCTACGATATCTGCTGCAGCATATTCCTCCAGTGAATAGCGAAGCATCATTGCGGCAGAAAGTATCGTGGCTATCGGGTTTGCTTTGTCCTGTCCGGCTATGTCGGGCGCTGAACCGTGGATCGGCTCATAAAGCCCGAGCTTGCCGCTGCCCAGGCTGGCAGACGGAAGCATTCCGATTGAGCCCGTTATCATTGAAGCTTCATCGGACAGTATGTCGCCGAACATGTTCGTCGTTACAATGACATCGAATTGGCCCGGGTCCCTGATCAGCTGCATCGAGGCATTGTCCACATACATGTGGTTCAGTGTGATGTCCGGGTAATCCTTCGCCACCCTTATCACCACTTCGCGCCACAGTTTGGAGCTTTCCAGTACATTGGCCTTGTCAACGGATGTGACGATGCCGCGCCGTTTGGAAGCAGCCTCGAAAGCAGTCCTCGCTATGCGCTCTATTTCGGCCACAGAGTACCTTTCTGTGTCATAGGCCCATTCATTTGCCGTCCCTTTTTCTTCTCTTCCTCTCTGCCCGAAATAGATACCGCCTGTCAGCTCCCTGACGACAAGGATGTCTATTTTTCCTTCAACTATTTCGGGCTTCAGAGGGGACGCTTCTCTCAGCGCTTCATAAATGACCGCCGGTCTGAGATTCGCATACAGACCGAGTCCTGCCCGTATACCCAGCAGTCCCGCCTCAGGCGTCCTGTCGCCCGGCAACCCTTCCCATTTGGGGCCTCCGACGGCGCCAAGCAGTACAGAATCGCTCTCTCTGCATGTCTTCAGCGTGGACTCCGGCAGCGGCACCCCATATTTGTCTATTGCGCAGCCTCCCATCATCTCTTCTTTGAAGGTGAAGCTGATGCCGCATTTTTCACTTACTGCTTCAAGGACAGTGATGGTCTGGTCGATGATCTCCGGACCTATCCCGTCGCCTTTTATTACTGTGATTTTATAATTCAAAGATCCTTCCTCCTGTTCCAAAGTCTGCCCGGCATCTCCGCATGATACCCGCGATATCATCCGTATGTGCGGAGCCGGCTATCGACACAATACGGCACCGGTATCTCCCTATGCCGCTTTAGTATACATCAGCCCTGATCCCTGATGTATCCGACAAGCCCTTCAGCCCTGATGATCTCCTGCATGAATTCAGGGAACGGCACTCCCTTGTACGATCTGCCCTTTGTCTTATTGACGATGGTACCGGTATCGAAGTCTGCCTCGACCACATCACCGTCACTGATGTCTCTGGCCGCTTCCGGACACTCTACGATGGGAAGCCCGATATTGATGGCATTGCGGTAGAATATCCTGGCAAATGTCTCTGCTATGATGCAGGATATCCCTGAAGCCTTGATGGCAATAGGAGCATGCTCTCTTGATGAGCCGCATCCGAAGTTCTTACCTGCCACCATTATGTCGCCTTTCTGTACCTTTTTTACGAATCCCGGATCAAGGTCCTCCATGCAGTGCGCCGCCAGTTCCTTCGGGTCACTTGTGTTCAGATACCTTGCAGGGATTATTACGTCAGTGTCCACATTATCTCCATATTTTATTACTTTGCCCTGTACTTTCATTCCATTACCTCCCGTCCATCTATCCGGCTTTTACAGTTCATCGGGCGAAGCGATCCTGCCGGCAACTGCCGATGCCGCTGCAATAGCAGGGCTTGCCAGATAAACCTCGCTTTCCGGATGTCCCATCCTTCCGACAAAATTCCTGTTGGTGGTGGCAACAGCCCGTTCGCCTTTTGCGAGTATGCCCATGTGGCCGCCCAGACAAGGTCCGCAGGTCGGTGTGCTGACAGCGGCACCGGCTTCTATGAATATGTCGAAAAGACCTTCATCCATGGACTGCTTCCATATTTTCTGGGTAGCCGGTATTATGATGCAGCGCACATCAGGATGCACGGTACGCCCTTTCAGGACCTGGGCCGCCGCTCTCATATCCTCTATCCTTCCATTGGTGCACGAACCTATGACTACCTGATCTATTCTGATATCGCCGACTTTGTCTATGGTCCTTGCATTACTCGGCAGATGCGGGAACGCTACTGTAGGCTTGACAGTGCTCAGATCGATGACGTACTCGCAGCAGTATTCCGCGTCTTCATCGGCCTTATAGACTTTATATGGCTTTGTGGAGTGCTCTTTTACATATTCGATGGTTTTTTCGTCCACATCAAAGATGCCGTTTTTAGCACCGGCTTCTATAGCCATGTTGGCCATGGAGAACCTGTCGTCCATGGAAAGGTGTTTCAGCCCGTCCCCTGTGAACTCCATGGATTTGTACAGGGCTCCGTCAACGCCGATCATGCCTATGATATGGAGTATTATGTCCTTGCCGCTCACCCATCTGCCCGGCTTGCCCGTCAGCACGAAGCGGATGGCTTCCGGCACTTTGAACCAGGCTTCCCCCGTGGCCATGCCGGCTGCCATGTCAGTACTCCCAATGCCGGTGGAAAAAGCTCCAAGAGCCCCATATGTGCATGTATGCGAGTCGGCCCCTATGACCACATCTCCGGGCACCACAAGCCCCTTTTCAGGCAGCAGTGCGTGTTCCACGCCCATGCGCCCGACCTCGAAGAAGTTGACTATGTCCATCTCGCGGGCAAATTCCCTTATGAACCTGACCTGCTCTGCGGACTTTATATCCTTGTTGGGAGTAAAGTGGTCGGGTACGATGGCTATCTTGTTCCTGTCGAACACCCGGTCTTTGCCTATCTTCCTGAACTCCTTCACTGCAACAGGAGTAGTGATATCGTTTCCGAGCACCATATCGAGTCTCGCTTTGATCAGCTGTCCTGCCTCTACTCTCTCCAATCCTGCATGATCTGCCAGTATTTTCTGTGTCATTGTCATGCCTTTTGCCATTGTGTTTTTACTGGTCACAAATATCCCTCCCATTCGGCTGAATGCTGGTCCATCATGTATTATCAAAAATGTTAGATAATTGCTGTGATATCTGTCAGGAAACGGAAACCATTCCGCATATGGATGCTTTGTCCGATGCTGACAGCGTCCGTCCCCCGTTTATATTTCACTGATCTGATGCTTCCGGAACTGTCAAAACCAATATCTAACCCTAGTATATATAATAATGCCTGAAACGATGTGATTCTTCCTGATACTTATTGAAATAACAGGTCAATATGAATGTTTTTTGTCCTTTGAAAATACTACCTGGTGTTTTGTTTCCTGTATTGCAAAGGCGTCAGACCGGCATATTTCTTGAACATTTCATTGAAACGCTGCTGATTTGAAAATCCTACACTCAGTGCGATGTCGCTTATTTTGAGGCCTGTGTCCACGAGCATCTCCTTGGCTCTCTCTATGCGGATCTTGAGCAGATAACTGATGGGACTCATGCCTGTCTGTTCCTTGAAGGCCCTGGTGAAATAGCTCGGGCTCAGAAAAACATATTTTGCTATATCTCCCAGTGAGATGTCCCGTTCGAAATTGTTGTGGATATAGTTGATGGATATATCTATAAGCTCCTTGAGTTTGGAACTTTTGAGCTTTACGCTGTTTTCCCACTCCATCTTCAGAGCGCGTGAAAGCAGCACGAACAGCTCCATGATAAGCAGATAGTTGAGGAATTCACTGCCCGGCTCCGAACTCTTCCTCTCTTTCAATATCCTGTTCAGCAGGACCACTATCTCATTTTTGGGGCTTACTTTCAGTGATATATACGGGCTTTCTCCCTTATTGCTGACAAAATTGAGGAAGTCCTCTGCCGGGATCTGGGCATGCTCACCATTTATCCTGTTTTCAAAGGTGAAGTAGAGAACGATGAATTCGCATCCGCTTTCGGATTTGACAATGAGCTTGTGGTACTGCATGGGCTTGATGATCACAATGTCATTGGGACCCATCTCGACCTTCTGGCCGGATATCTCAAATACCGCATAGCCCTTTTTCATATATACCATTTCATAGTTATCATGCCTGTTGGGTTCCATGGACCAGGTGGAATCCTGGATCCTTTCAATAGTCTGTATTATCACCGGCAAGAAATTCGAAGAGTTCAGCAGTCCTTCCCACGCCTTCGGCAGGAGCTTATCCATCAAATCACCTCTGCTTTCATCTTAGATTATAGCACTGGGGACAGTTCTTGAAAAGTGACGGGGACAGGACCTTCATCCTGTCCCCGTGTCGGACCGGCAAAAAAACAGAGGCCGTCAGGCCTCCATTTCCTCGGGATCGAACGCTGCCAGGAGTTTCTTTAGTTCCTCCACTTCTCCTTTGTTCAGCGTTATTCCCTTGCCCATTTTCTCATGGTTTTCGTCCCAGTCCCTGATATCCAGCTTGGGTTTTCTCTCGTTCCAACTGACAAGGTTAACTTCCTTTTTCCATCCTTTGGTGCCTTCACCGATCACTCCGATGTGCTTTTTGATTTCATACTTCAGTTCCGCCATTTTGGCCCCTCCTTTGAAAGTGGTATGGTTTGGTTTATTCACGATTTGGTATTCCAGAGAGTTCAAGTCTCCCGTTGCTTTTTGCATATGCAAGGAAAACAGCCTGTTCCTGGGTGACCTCAAATATAATATACCTCGGGATTTTCTCATCCTCACCGCTTTTTACGATTTCCCCGTCTTCGTCCACAAACCCTGCTATCCTGATATTCTTCATCACTTTTATCCCCGTCTGAGCAGGCAGCACACTGACCACGCCTGCGGCTTCAGGACATGTATTGTCCTGCTTCAGATGATTGGGTATAAACACCACATCAACACACTGGTCTTTTTCCAGTTGCCATGCATTTGCCTGATCCCATTCTGGCTTTATGCAAAACAGCCTGTTGGATTTGTTCAGCACTTCCACCGCATCAGCCGCTTTGTCTGTCAGCCTGCTCTTTAACAATGCTTCGCCGCTGTAGATGTCAGCAGCTGCTCTCAGACCGACAGCTTCACCGATATTCCTGACGGCATCCCTGTGTACGGCGCCGCTGCTGATTTCCCTGATCTCAAGCATTTCGTCTGTTATAACGGTGTCCCTGCTGATATCCCGCAATGCAACAACGACCTTTTCGCCGGCTTCGTACCCGGAAGCATTTGAAATTATCTTCATTTCGATCACGGCAAGCAGGATGATTATCACCAGAGCCCCGCAAATCCAGCCATATCTCCTCATAATTACACCCGCATTTTGATATTTTAGTTGTTGACCGGTATTTCCGTATCAACATGCACTATTATGTCGACATACTCCCTGCCCAGCATTCCGAGGATGATGCCTCTGTAGAGCGACGGCCTGACAGGCACACGGATGGTGCTGTGGACAGCAGGCCTGGTTATTGGTACCCCTTCGGGGCAGTGGGCAGGGAAATCGCTGCTGAATATCTCCAGCGACAATACTTCAACACAGCCCTCAGCTACTGAATCCGGCTGCGGTTCCAGATCATCATTGAGCCTCAGATTTATACTCAATATGTGCCTGTATATCTCCAGGATATCGGAACGCTCAGCACCAATGCGCACCTTCCCCAGTTCTGCACTGGACAGTGCATTGTAAGCCGAGATATTGGTCATGTCCACCGAATCCGTGATGACCCTCGCCTTCTCCATGAGTATATATTTTTCGATGACCGCCGAAAAGACCGGCATTATGATAAATATCAGGACCGCCGCCATCAATACGGTCTGTGTGACTGCGCTCCCTCTCTCCCGGCTGTGCTTTTTCATCTGTCTCAATTGACCACCTTTCGGGACATGGTTGACTTGTCATACACCATCCTCAAAGTCACATCGCCTCTGCCAAAAAGCGAAGTTATCCTGTTGTAGGTGTAATCTCCTTCTACGCGCAGTGTGAGCTGACCGCCCTGCTTTGCATTTTCCGTAGCTGTTATGACTACACCGGTAAGCCCTCTGCTCTCGAGCTCAGCTTTCAGTTCCCGTTTTTTATCGCTGGTCATTCCTCCGGCATTTTCCATGCTCAGCAGGGCATTCCTGCAGATCATGTCGATGTCGGCTTTGACAGACAGCGGTATAAAAAACTCCACCATGTACACGAGCAGAAAGACGACGAATATGAGCATTATCCCTGTCAGCACAGGTTTGACGGGCATGATGGAAGCACCCCTTTATACGGAAGTCGGAAAAATCCTGTTCGTAATTGTGTTTTCCCACCATCGTCCAAGGCCCTCCATCAGGCTCTCGGCAAAATCCTGCATGCTGGGAATGATGATGAAAGCAGCTATTATCAGCGCTGCTGCTATGCCAAGCAGCTCATTGAGGCCGAATCCGCCCTGCCGGTCAATAAATCTGTCTCTGAACGATTTTATAAGTTTCATTCCACATCCTCCATTCCATTAGTTTATAAATATCTTCCCTATTGCCTGGCTCAATTCGTCAAGCATAGGGATGATTATCATTACAGCTATTATGGCAACGAATACTGCCGCAGCTGCAACGCCTCTGTTTCTGCAGCTGTCGGTCTCTGCCTGGATGTAGTTGAAATATTTCTTGAACATGATATCTTCCTGCTTGGCAAGCAGTTCCTTGTTGTCACCGGTTTCCACCCCCTGTTTCAGTGCCAGGCACAGCGTCTCGGCTTCATGGGAGTCAAAGCTGGACCGGAGCTCTTCCAGGGCATTGTCGATATCCAGTGTCAGCTCATATCTTGCAGCCAGTCTTATGAGTACATCCCTGATCTCACTGTCATCCGTCGTCTCATAAACGGTCCTCACGGCATCGGTGGGTTTGATGCCCGATGATATCTGATTGTGCAGGTACTTATATATCTTGTATATATACTTCTGGAACCGCAGGTTTACTTTGCGTTTACGGGATGATATCACAGCGGTTATGACAGAGTTTATCAGGACCACTGAGGCGATCGGTCTGATGAGATCAGGATAGTTGGCATACAAGGCCCCAAGGAATATCACCGCCGATAGCACATACCTGGCCAGAATGTACATGACAGGGGCATATTTCCCTCTGTATCCGGCTTTCCGCATCTTTTCGCCGGCCTTTTTGTATATATTTTTCTTTCCGATCCTTTTCTCACAGGCTGCCAGACTCTGCTCAACTGCCATCGAACAGCGCATGTATAATGACATGGCAGGTTTCCTTGCTCCCATTGCTTCAGCCACACGGCCGGAGCATGCCAATACGGCTTTTCTGGAAAGCAATACACCCAGCAGCACATTGGCCGCCGCCAGCAGCATAAACATGATCCTGTTTTCCTGGTATAAAGCAGCGATATGATCCAGCACGATATCCTCCTTTGTCTCACCGGCTCCTGAACCTGGTTATGCCTGCAGCAAGGTAAAAACCAAGCGCATACATGATGCTGAATACCATCAGCAGGAGCTTGCCGTTGACTGTCTCCAGGTAAAAGCCGCTTACCTTCGGAGACATGTTTATGAAAAAGTATGACAGGGGCAAAACGGCAAACATGATGGCATAGATCACTACCCTGTCCCTGTACGTGGAAATCTTACGCCTGTTGTATTCCTCATCTATTTTGTAAAACTGGTTTTCCAGGTTTGTAAGCAGTTTCTTTATGTCACCCCTGTGCCTGATGCTAAGTTTGATATTCACGATAAAATCACTGAATTGGGCATCGTCCACCTTCATCTGCAGCATATCCAGAGCTTCACACGGATCCATCCCCCGGTTTACCTGTATGACCATATCCCTGATGAATGTCTGCAACGGCTCACCGATATTGGATTCGAGGGACTTTTCAAATGCATACATGATATTTTCTTTCACCGAACACCATCTGTTGAGCACCGAAATATATTCGGACAGCCTCTTCCGGATGGTTTCCGCATTGTACCTTGCCAGCAGTTCCAGCAGAAACAGCGGGGTCATGGCCAGGATGCAGCTTATCACTGCTGCCGATGGAGCGAATCTCAGTATCGCGGAAACATACCTGTAAACAGATATGAATATCAGCAATACCACCAGCATCAGGATATAGATATTCATAAATGGTATGTAATGCCTTATGTTCGATTTTTCTATATAAAGCAGCCCGATCCGTTCAAAAAGGCTTTTGATCATCCATATCACCCCTCATTCCCCGAGGTACAGCTTTTTATAGATGAATTTGTCTGCCTGCCCGTCATATCCGCATACCTCCAGGACCTCCACCACACGAAATTCCCTGAGGTAGAATATAATGTTTATGCTCCTGCCCAATATTTCCTTGATCGTCTTCTCGCTTTCACCTATATTGGCTCCCTTGCTCAGTGTGAGCAATCGCCCTAACGAATCCGCAGCACTTTCGGAGTGGGTAGTAGCAATACCCCTGTGACCTGAGAAAGCCGCTTTTACGAATTCCCATGCCTCGTCCCCTGTTATCTCTCCAACACAATAGGTGTCGAGACTCATTGTCAAACCGTCTTTTACGAGATCCTTAAGAGTAACAGGCCTTCCTCCCTCATTCTGCTTTTTTATCCTTTGCTCGATGCAATAGGGCTTGTCCGGATAGATCTCAGCATCAGATTCTACGATGAGCACTCGTTCCATTTCCGGCAGTATGTTTATGAAAGCCCGCATCAGCGTAGTCTTGCCTGCTGCCCCCTTCCCGCAGAAGAGTATGGAAGCGTCACTGGCCGCCAGCTTCCTCAGCAGGCTTACAAGCTCGTCATCCAGCATCCCGATCCGTTTCAGATCTTCTATGGTGTAGCTGTTTTTTCTGTGCTTGCGTATGCTGATGGCCGGGCTCGATATATTCCTGGGTCTGATGGAGACATTGATCCGCAGCCTGTTCTTTTCATCGGTCACTCTGCAGTGGCTGTCGTTTTCGTTGAGTATCCCGCCGTTGCGGATCGCCACAAGCTTGCAGTAGGTGTCGAATACTTTTTCACTGCCAAAGTTGACAGGTATTTTACTGCGCACTCCGTGCCTTTTTATGACAAACTGGTCATAGTACGTGCCGTCGATATCAGTTATATCCTCATCATCTATATAGGGCTGGAGTTCGCCATACCCAAACATGAAGTCCATGACCTTTCTTATCAGTTCATCCCTGCCTGTGCCGTAATGGTATCTGTGCAGGTCTATGTCTTTTATGATCGCTGTCTCAAGGGCACTTCCCGGAGCACGTCCGGCGGACACATCCGCTACCAGCGACGGGCATTCCCTCAGAATGTCATTGGTGATGGCGGACACGACAGCACTTATGTCATGGCTGACCTTCTCAGCCGTATTTTCTTTTTCAAAAAACAGCTTATGATGTGATTTGACCACAGGCATACTGTTATCCCTCCGAGAGCTTGCTCTTTCTTTTTTTAACACCGTCAACCAGGTTCCCGAACATTCTCAGCCCTGATACTGCACCTGCCGACGGCAGGAAACCAAGTTTTTTGTGTATTCGGGAGTAGTCCCTGAGCACATCCTTTTCCATGTGGCTTACATATGCACTCCTGAAGTTTCTGTACAGTACACGCTTCCTGCTGTATGATACCGTACCCAGCAGATTGCCCTGCGTCGCCTGTGCGACTTCCGCTTCGCTCAGGTCAGCAGCCCTGTCATATTCAAAGAGGACGAATTTGGTGTTCTCCGGCGGAAGATGCTGTTTATCGTTCAGGAATGCTATATATGTATTGAATTCACGCAACTGGCCTATCTCAGCCTTAACTGCTGCAATATTGACGTCTGATCTTAACAGAGCGGCCAGTGTAAATGCATCATAGATCGAACGGTTTGCCAGCAGCACTGTGATGTCGAAATGGCGGTAGCATTTATCCACAAGGTGCGTTACACTGTCTTCGCTGTAGTATTCATAATTGTCCAGCCTGTAGTTCCCTGTGATGATATAGAGATTCTTCATATCTTTTCTCATCACTGCTGCCCTCTTCAACAGGGCTGATGTAAGTACCTTCCTGGCGGCAGCGTCCATGACGAGATCCAGTCCTGAATGTCCGGGCGTATCATGCCTGGCCAGCTGGGGCGTATACTTGCTCACATTGAGGATAAGGTCGGCTTTTGGTGCCAGCAGGTCGAGATCTGCAAGAAGCACTTCACTCCCGGTAAGCTTTGCTGCAGTATATGCCAGTTCACATCCGAACTCGGCATTGTCCCATACGGTTATGACCATCCTCCTGAAGCTGTACATCGGCGGGCTGCTTTCCGGATTTTCCTCATCCGGTACAGATCCGCCATCGCACATATCCGAACTGCTGACATTGGCACCACATGTGTTTGTTTCTGTGTCCGGAATGCCGATATGGCTTCCGGTCTGCATACCAGTACAAGACGATATATCTCTTAAATTCCATGGCTCCGCACCACGGCCGTCATTTTCACGCACATTTTCCCCCGTGTCGGCAAAAGTTTTTTCATGCGCAGACCCCCGGGAAATCTGATAAAGAGGCTGTACCCGAATACTGTACAGGCTCCGCTGCTCATGGGGCTTTGGGTCATGGACATGCTCGGGACTCCTCCCGTCCCGGACCGCAGTCAGATCCGCCAGCAGCTCGGCTGCACTCTGATACCGGTCAGAGGCCGATTCGCAGGTGCACTTTGATATGATGGCTTCCAGCTCAGGAGACAGGCTGTCGTCATAATATCTGATGGGTTCAAGCCTGTATGGCGGTTCAACGGGGCTTTTGCCTGTCACAAGATGGTGGAGCGTCACCCCGAGGCTGTAGATGTCAGATGCAGCACTGGTCTGCCCGGTGCCAAACTGTTCAGGTGCGGCGTATCCGCGGGTGCCGATGTAAACGGTGTCGGCATCCGACATGGGCTTGTATTCACGGGCAGTACCGAAATCTATCAGCTTGAGCTTTCCGCTCTCTGTCAGCATGATGTTGGATGGCTTTATATCCCTGTAAATAATGGGATTGGGCTTTATCGAATGGAGATAGTCCAATACCATGCAAAGCTGGATCGCCCAGTCCAGGATGGTCTCTTCCGCTATTTTCCCCTCAGCTTCGAGCTTTTTATCCAGTGAAATACCGTCGATGAAATCTGTTATTATGTACAGTTTCCCGTCCTGCTCAACGATATCATACAGTCTGGGCAGTGCCGGGTGATCCAGCCTGTTCAACAGGTTTGGCTCTGCAGGCATTACCACATCGACTCCGGGTTCTCTGTCGATTTCCTTGATCGCCCAATACATACCTGTCCTGACGTTTCTTGCAAGATAGACGGTCCCCATCCCGCCTTTGCCGAGTACCCTCTCAATAAGGTATTTTTCTGCAAAATAATCTCCAGTCCGCATGATGATCCCCCACAGCTCATCTGTTGCAGCTATCGCTATTTGCTGCATTTTTTGTTATTAATTTACATTGGAGTGTGTGGCCTATTCTATCACAAAACACAACCATATTCTATACTTTCTGTAAATATTTTCTTTTTTATAATATAATATCTTGTCAAATGTAGTATTTAAGCAGAAAATGGAGCATGCAAGAAAATCTGTTATTCGGGAAATAATCCTCTGTGTACAGCGGATAATGCGGCATATTTCGCAGTATACCAATGTGTGCCGGGCAACCTTTACATTGTTTATAATAAAAAATATAATAATGGTAAACATAAGATGTACCGGACCCGGTCAGCAATATGGAGGTATTTTGAAAGATGAGGATCACAGGAGTTACATATACAGTGAAGAAGACACGCAGAGCCCGTTATGTGATAATAGGTGCAATTATCCTTCTTCTTATCGCAATAGCGGCTGTGATCGTGGTTTCAGCTTACAAGAGCTGGCAGTTGCTGCATCCTGACAAAAAGCCGATAGATGCTTTTTCCTCCAATATAGTGCCAGAGTACAGGGATATCAGCTTTAAAGGGGCCGACAGCACGATCGTCCTGAAGGGCTGGCTTTTCCAGGTCAAAAACAGTAACCGGGCGGTCATACTGGTGCATTCATACGGCAAGAACAGGCTTCAGTTCGGAGTGGATACGGTGGACCTGATAAAAGAATTCATGAACCGCGGCTACAGCGTTTTCACCTTCGATCTCAGGAACTCCGGTGAATCAGACGGGAAGGACTGCACCTTCGGATATTATGAAAAAGATGATGTAAAAGCAGCAATAAAATATGTCAGGTCCCAGGGTTACAGTGATATCACGCTGATGGGATTTTCCACAGGGGCCTCCGCGGCCATCCTTGCATGTGCTGAGAGTACACAGGCAGACGGCACGGCGCTGGTGGATGCTGTCATCGCAGACAGCCCGTATTCAGACATGAAAAGCTATTTCCACAGCAGCCTTCACAAACTGACAGGCACACCGTCATTCCCGTTCAACAGGACCATAGCTTTTGCGTTCGGTGTGACAGGCGGCTTCAAGCTGAAAGACGCAAGCCCGGTCAATGTCATGACGGCAGAAAACCTGCCTCACCTGATGCTGATACACAGCCGCAAAGATGACGTGATACCGGTCATAAATTCCATTGAACTGTACCAGGAATATTCTGCGCAGAACGCCTCCGGTGCCGAATTCTGGCAAACGGAATACGATGGACACGCCAGCGGCTATATGGAAAACAGGGACATGTATATGGAAAAGGTGTTTTCTTTCCTTGAAAGGGTATATCCGAACTGACGAATATGGACGGCGGCTTTCCTTATGGAAGGACCTCCGGTATCGACACCGGATCCTCTCCTGGCATTAAAAAAGCGGGACCGATGGGCCCGCTCATTTATTTATCAGGCTTATTTCTTTTTATCCACAAAGAACGAAGACGGTCCGGCAGCGTCCGGCTTGTTGTATGCATTGCTCAGCTTTTTCGCCTGGTTTAATCTTTTGATCTGTGAGCCAAGCTTTTCAAGCAATTCCTTGCTCTTTGCATTGTTGACCTTCTCAACGCTGCTGATTTCGCCCAGAAGTGTCATGACCTCAGCCGTGGCCTGCTTCAGTCCCTCTGCTCCCGGAAAGCGGGCTGCCTCCAGTTCGCCAAGGTCTTTCACTCCGGCAGCTGCTTTGAGCTTTTCCATGTACACGGTGAATTTCTCATCCAGCTTGTCTATCTTGTCTATCCTTTTCTGTTTTTCTTCTATCAGCTTCTGCAGCTTGTCCAGCGATCCTTCTTCTATAACCGAAGTCTGCTCTCTGGTCAGTTTCAATATTTCAGTGAGCAGTGACCTTTTCGCCACCAGAAGCTCCGTCATTTTACCGAAATAATTCATGCTATCATTTGCCATAAGCCCTCTGCAATATCATTGTTTCTGTGATGTGTATATTTTGCCGTATCCGGCTGCTTTCCATGCCTATTTCTCCGCACCCACGGCTTTCTTGTTCTGCTGTTTTGCTATCTTCATAGCCTCTGCCCATGTGTCCCGAAGCTCCCTGACAAAGTGGAGGACCTCATCCAATATGTCGGCGTCTTTCTTTATGTTTGCCTCAAAAAGCCTGTCGAGGAAGTAATCATACAGGAGTGCCAGATTGTGGGACACCTCGTACTGCATGTCAAGAGTTGCCTTGAACTCGTGGAGGATGTCCTCTGCTCTGATTATGTTGTCGTGGGCTTTCTGGATGTCTTTCTCCTCGATTGCCCTCTGGGCTATCATGATGAATTTGATCAGCCCGTTGTAAAGCATCAGTGTCAGTTCTTCGGGACTTGCTGTTAAGATTGAGTTTTGCTTGTAAGTATCGTACGCGTTTGATGTAACCATTTCAACACCTTCTGCCTTTCTGTTTTATGTTATTGGTCTATCTCATAAACTGCTGCGCCAGCCACATACTCTGGTTGTTCATTTCGCTGATCAGTCTCTCCAGTTGTGCAAACTGGATATAATACTGGTTTTCCTTCATGATGAGCTCATCATTCAGCTTATCTATCTTCCTGTCATAATCGGATATCTGGTGATACAGTGTGTTGTTGAATAATGACCTGTCACCAGTCATACCTGCCTTTTCCAGCAGGGCACCCCTTTGTCCGCCGATCGTATTTGTCCGGATATTGTCCTGGATCACATCATAAATCCTGTATACAAGTCCGGATTCTCTGAATCTCCGGGCTCTCGCCTCCGCATTCCCGACTGCTGAATTATAAGAGACATCCGACTGTTTCGTGAACAGGTTGAAAACCTCATTCGGGTTATCAGCCAGTGCTTGCATCAGCTTGTCTTCATCTATGTATAGCTTGCCCCTGTCCACCCAGCTGTTGGATTTTATACCTATATCAGCAAGTGTCATCCCTGCATCCTCAACAGCTCCTATCATGGCATTGCGGAACCCTGTCACTATGGACCGGAGGATGTTGTCGCCGCTGAGCAGTCCTGATTTCGCCTTTTCTTCCCACCTTTTGATTTCATCCTCGGTCATTGCTTCCTTTTGCAAGTCCGTCAAAGGCTCATAATCGTATTCTCTTTTCTCTGAAAGCTTAGCATTGAGCTTGTCCAGCAAATCATTGTATTTTTCAACAAAGCCCTTGATAAGCTCGACGGCTTTTGACGGATCGGAAGATACCGAAAGCTCGACAGCACCTTCGAAGTCTTTCTTCAGGTTGAAGACTATGCCGTTGACATTGAAGCTGTTGGTGGAACGTGTGATCGTCTGCTCACCGTTGATACCGTCATCATATGTTATGCTTGCATCCCGACCCCTTATATCCGTTGCCTCCAGTCCCAGCGATCCGAGAAGTCCTCCGCTGTTGTCTCCTGCATCTATCCTTGCTGTAACGCCGGTCTCCCTCGACTCGAGCACGAATTTGTCGTTGAGGCTGTCGTAGCTCATCCTGACACCCGCAGCCGCGTTGGCATTGACTGCTGCCATTATTTTGTTCATGGATGTTGTTTTCGCATCGAAGCTAAAGCTCTGACCGTTGATTTCAAAGCTGATCTCAGTATTGTTTTCGTCGATGGCGAGAGGCACGGCAAAGCTGCCCCTTATATCATAGATGCTGGCATCGGGATCCAGCTTGTTGGATCTGTTGGCAACGTCCAGTCCTGTTGCTTCAAGCCCCTTGTTTTCAACCGCTGATGCCGAGACTGTTATATCGGGATCTGCGCTTTCCAGGACTATCCTGTTATTATCGACTTTAACTGTTATTTTGCCTTCTCCAAACCCAAGCCCAGCATCATCCACCAGGGTCTGTATCACCTGCACAAGAGCATCGGCATCAGCATACACCTCTCCCGGAGTTAATTCGAATTCTTTTTGCTCTGAACCAAGAGCGATCCTGAATTTATTGTTCTGTCCTGTCAAGGTGATCCCGGAACCCAGGTCGCTGTTGAATATCGCCTTGTACCCTTCGTTCATGGTATTGGAAACTTTCAGTGTGTTTGTGCTGCTGGTCTCAAGCGAAAGTCTGTTCCCTGCTGCCTCCACAGTGATCTTGCCGCTTCCGAACGCTTCATCCAGCTTGTTTTGCAGGTCTGCTTTAAGATCGTCTATGTTGGTAAATCCGCCGGACAAAACGATATTTCTCTTGACTCCGTTGAATTCAACGGCAAATACATTGTTCCCGGCCGTGCTGCTGATCCTGCTTATTTTATCTGATGTCAGGGCACTGCCAAGCAAGCTTCCTGCAGCCACCGAGCCATTTACCCTGGCGGCCTTGGCGGTCACAATGTTTTTTATCGTATAGTCGCCGGCTTTCGCTCCTGAGCCCGCTGAAGCCGTGAAGTAAGGATTTGTATCCAGCCCGTTATATTTGACCGTGAATGCGTTGTATATGCTGGAATTCCTCATATCGGTCGCAGGTTTCAGTGTATTGAAATATTCGTTGCTGAAGTCCTGTATCGCACTTATTATCTCTCTGTACTGCTCTTGCTTCCATACCAGCAGTTGCCTGCTTTTCGATACGGAGTCGACCTTCAGCCTCTCGACCTGCATCAACTGATATACCAGGCTGTCCACATCCAGGCCGGACAATCCGGTCATTCTTGTTACGCTGTTATAATAGGTGTTAATGTAACTCATTATAGATCACCTTCTCTCATCAACCAAAAGCCCAGCCATCTCAAGCATGCTTGCTATCACGTCCAG
>DGEE01000013.1:9186-12118 GCA_002385815.1 Hungateiclostridiaceae bacterium UBA3934 | reverse complement strand
TTTCAGCTTCGGCGTATTCGAACAGCTTCTCAGGGTCGGCCGAAACACCGTCTGTCAGCATACCTCTGCATTGCAGATCCTGACAGAAATCCAGCTTACCGACAAGTTCCTTTACAGCTTCCTGTCTCGCCCTGATAGAAGCGGCATTCTTATCCGGGCTGGACAGCAGTTTCTTCAGTACAATCCTTCCATAGTGGGTATTGCTGATATTTATCCACTGGAACAGGGATCCGGGACCGAAAATATCAAGGTCGCCGGTATACGGATGTCCACTGTCTGTGAATTCCGCGCCGCAGTCATCGAAACTGGTCCATCCCGAGTGAAGCCTTTCCATGTACATCCTGTTTATGCCGGCCTTGCATCCCAGTTCCCTCTGCTGACGCGAAAGCCTGCTGTGAAGCACTATCAAATATGCAAAGGCGCAGACCGATATAATCGCCGCCAATAATCCTGCACCCACGCCGATCTTGACAAAGGTAAAAACACTGAGAATAGTTCCCGCGGCAAAAACGAGCAGCCTCAGATTGCTCAGCCTATTTGCACGCTTTCTCATATCGGCTTCCATTGCACTGTATTTTTCGAACCGGTTTTCGAATTCTGGGTATCTGTCCATTTCCAACCCTCACACATCAGTGGATATCATCCTGGAAATGCATGTCTATTGTGCCGCTTCCTTATCCATGAGCATATAGTATTGGATCATGCTGTATACTTCGAGCATGTCTTTCGTCTTTTGTGAAGGCTTGTCAGTGAACCGGCCCTCCTCTTTTATGAAACGGTGGCTTATAACCGGGATCTCTTCTCTGAGCTTCGCCAGATAGTTGAAGTAACTGCCTCCGTTCAGTCCGACTGCTTCAAGGAGCTCAACGGCGAGATAATTGGTGCTTATCTGCGGTCCCTGGCCCCTTTTTACCTGTATCCCGTTTTCAAGGAGCAGCTTCTCCGCAGAGCTGTTGACCAGTATGAACCAGGGAGTCTCATATTTGTTCAGGAACGGTTCTGCTGCACCGTGTGCATTGATGTCAAACCCCAGCGATTTGTACCCGATGTCGTCTTCTCCCAGGTACGGCAGGTGGTCTGAGAAATATATGAACACCACAGGCTCATCCATTTCCATGATGGAGTCGGCAAGCCATCCGAGGGCCTTGTCGCAGCGCATGAGCCCGTAAAGATAATTATTGATTATGTTGTATGTGGACTCGTCCATCTTTTCAGACTTCTTCAGTATCTGCGGATAGCCCAGATCCTTTTTTGAGTAGGGTCCGTGGTTGTCGATATTGACGACGAACTGGAAAAATGGTCTGTCAGGTTCTCTGTCAAGATGTTCCCTGAACCTTTCCAGTGTGAACTGTGCAGTATCCATATCCGACACATAACCGTGGTTTATCTCTGCTTTCTCCAGATCCATGTCTCTCTTGAAATAGATATCATCAAATCCGAAAAATTTGTACACATTGACCCTGTTATAGAACCATGACTCACCGGGGTGGAAGGCCATAGAAGCATATCCGTGCTTCTCCAGCACCCTCACCATGGAAAATGTATCGTGCCTTATATAATAGGAATAAGGGCTGGTCAGTTCAGGCATGATCGGCATGGAATGGCCTGTGAGGAATGCAAATTCAGTATTTGCAGTACCTCCTCCAAAAGCATTCGTGACTATCCTTCCGGAGTATGCCTTTTCCCTGATCCGGTTAAAATTGGAAAGCGGATCGTATCCTTCGTTGAATTCGATCTCAGGAACCCTGTCGATATCGTAAAAGGCTTCCCCCATGACTGCTATGATATGAGGCAGTTTCCCGCTGTTCAAAGGCCAGTCCGGTTCGCTGAAATTCGACAGTTCCTGCTGCACCCATGCTTTATCATAGCCTTCCGGCTTGATGTTCCGGTATGTTCCGGTACGCACCAGAAAGGAATACATGAAACCTCTGGATTTGTAAAGATTGACCCTTGAATACACAGATCCTTTCACAGTAAAGCTGTCATACAGATCCGTCTTTTTGTAAATACCGGCATATGACAGCGAAAACAACGCGATCACAGCCACAGCCCCAACCGCCCTGACCGGCCATTTCAGTTTTTCAGACCTGACGAATATGAACAGCAGCACACTGAAAACAAACCAGAAAACCAGGCTCGATACGGTGATCCTGTCAAAGGGCAGCTCAGACAACCTGACAACAGCGGCAGCTTCTGTACCCAGCAGAATGTCCGCCGGCGTAAATGGCTCCTCCCTCAACTCCATCATAAATCTGTTGACGATGTGGGCGATAATGTATACCCCGCCGCTAAAGCCGAATGCTGCCCAGTGCCTGGAGCTTATATGATAGATCAGCAGCATCATAAGTGTCAGTGGCAGCATATTCAGCAGAAACAGCAGAGGAGAGCGGATATATCTGAGAATATTCTGCATGTGTACCACATCGGACAGCATCGTTCCCAAAACAGACAGTCCGAATGAAAATGCAACAACTATGAGCAAGTTCACAGGATAACTCCTGATAACGATTTTTCGGCCATCTCTGTAAATCAGCTTTTTTACATTCACCCGTCGACAACCTCCCGAGGTCAAGTATTTTACTATTTTTAACAAGTACGTCTGTTGCTATACCTTCTGAAATTATAACATATCATTCAGGGAAAGTTTTTCAATCTCGAAAATTTCCCGATCTCTTTATTGCGCAAAACCACAAGAATATTTGCTATGAGGAGTTATGTTGATGTTCGATTTGCAGGCACGACCTATGAACAGGCGATCTGCGAGCATACTGTCTTTGAATGCGGGTTCCATGAGCATACCACCTGAGAGCCTGTGATCTCCGGAACCCTTGATCTTTAATTCAATTTACAAAACACACGGTCTGGTAAAACACACCTTGACATATGTCTCTTTTCATATTACTATAAATGGAACAACAGAACAGAAGAATGC
>DGEE01000013.1:5120-8914 GCA_002385815.1 Hungateiclostridiaceae bacterium UBA3934 | reverse complement strand
GAGTATGGTACAGATGACCGAAGATGGACTTGGAGCTGTTCGCGGTGAACCGGCTTTCGAAAGCCCTTCAGCCGTCGACGGGTGCGCCCGTTACTGCGCCAGGGAATGGCATACAGTCGTCTGTCCGGCTCGTATAAGTTCCTGCTGAGACCGAAGCTGCAAAGCATCGGTAAACCGGGGTGGTACCACGAAGTGTAATGCTCTCGTCCCCAGGATCATGTCCTGAGACGGGAGCTTTTTTATTGGGCATCAGGTCAAAGAGCCTGACCAGTACAAGTGAAGGAGCTGGCAGCGGTATGAGTGAAGGCAGGGCGAATGCAGACAGGCAGGGTGATGAAGGGACATCCGAAGATGCTGACCAGTCGGTTGAAATGCTGAAAGATCTGCGCGCTCTCTACCCGTCCGTCGGCGGACTGATTGAACAGGGGTGTTTCAAGGCTGCACTGGAAACGATCTTTGCATACATCCGAAAAGCAAACAAATATTTCGACGAACAACAGCCATGGATCACGGTGAATATCGATATACAGAAATGCAGCGAAACATTGAACACCTGCATACAGATCATAGCCAATCTCGCAGTGCTGTTGGAGCCTTTCCTTCCCTTCTCTTCAGAGAAGGTAAAAAGCATGCTTTCGATAGACAGCACAGGGTGGCATCCTATCAGTATACCATCCGGTCTGAAGCTTGGGCCGGTGGATATCCTGTTTGAAAGGATCGATAAAAAGGTAATAAATGAGGAGCTTGAGAGACTTCACAGATGATGCGGATGCCAAAGCACCCGCATGGGCAGAACCGGCATGACCGCATCGCCAGGCCGGGCAATTCAAGCTTGACTGCTGTAACGACAGGATATAACATTATATTAGCATCTCAAAAATGGAGGATACGGTATGGTACTGATTCCTTTCCCGCAAAAGCTGGAAGAATCACATGGCACATTTCGGATTTCGGACAGGTCTTTGATTTATCTTGACACCTCCTGCGACTATGTCGATTTTGAAGCTGCTTTGGTACTTCAGAGCGAAATCCTTCGATTTGCCGGGGCAAAGCCCGCAATAACAAGAGGAAAATACACCGATGATACAGACACGGCATTGAAAACCCCGGCCTACCCGACCAATCTGATAGTGCTGAGAAAATCAGCCCGCTCCGGGGTTTCCGCTTCGGCAGGCAAAGCTCCGTCATCTGCAGTCAAAGCTACGGCCGACAGCTCGGCACAGCAGGCTTACAAGCTGATCGTGGATCCGGATGCCATAGTCATCACAGGCACCGGCAGCAGCGGTCTTTATTATGGTATACAAACCCTCAGGCAATTGATTAGGAATTCCGGTGCCCATATCCCATGTCTCAATATAGAAGACAGGCCGTCCCTGGAGTACAGAGGCTTCTATCATGACACAACCAGGGGAAAGGTACCGACTACCGAAACATTGAAAGAACTGGCCGACAGGCTGTCCTTCTATAAAATAAACCAATTGCAGCTTTATATGGAGCACTCATTTGCTTTCCGTGATCACAGCGAGATCTGGACCGATTCTGACCCGCTGACAGCCGAAGAAATACTGATACTGGATGAATACTGCAGGAAAAGATCCGTTGAACTGGTCCCGTCGCTGTCGACCTTCGGACACCTGTATCACGCACTGATATCAAGATCCTTCAGACACCTCAATGAGTACGATAAAATTCCCGAAAGGCCGTTTACATGGACTGACAGGATGGCACACTACACCCTTGATGCAAGCGCCCCGGAAAGCCTGGAATTTGTCAGGCAAATGATCGATGAATTCATACCGTTATTCACTTCCAACAAGTTCAACATCTGCTGCGACGAGACCTTTGACCTGGGCAAAGGCAAAAACAGCAGTCTGGCTGCCGAAATAGGCGAATGCAAGTTGTACCTCTATTTTGTCAGAGGCTTGATAGAGCACCTGAAGAGCCGCAAAAAGAAAGTTATGATGTGGGGGGACATATTGCTCAAATATCCGGAAATCATCAGCGAAATACCTAAGAATGTGGTCATACTCAACTGGAATTATGCTGCTGATGCAAATGAAGACGGGTTCAGGAAAATATCTGAATCCGGCCTGAAGCAGTATGTCTGTCCCGGTGTGCAGGGCTGGAACAGGCTGCTGAACGACATCGATACTGCAACGGCCAATATCGGAACACTGGCCGGATATGCCAAAGAATATGATGCCGTCGGTATGCTGAACACTGACTGGGGCGACTTTGGCCATATAAACCTGCTGGCCGGCTCCATCCCTGGCGCCATATTCGGTGCAGGCCTCTCCTGGAACCTTGACAGGCAGGGACATCCGACAGATGAAGAGATCTCGGTTATGGAATACGGGGACAGATCCGGAAGGATCGTCGGCCTGATAAGGGAACTCTCCCAGCAGCCGGTAATGGACTGGTACGATGTGGTCCTGTGGTATTATGTCTCATGCGGATACGACACAGGTCCATACGGAAGTGCAGAACACATCATGGACAGATTGTCAGCTCTCGATGCTGCGGCTGCAAAAACAGCATATGACAGGATAAAGGAGCTTACAGGCGAAATATCGTCCCTTCTCCGGGATATATATGAGGACAGGAAAAACGATATCATAGAGATAATCTGCGCTGCCGACGGGCTCGCGCTCTTCCAGGCACTTCTCCTCGTGATAAAGGAAAAAATCCTGGACAAGCCATCCGCCGGGTTGATATTCAGCCCCGACGAACTGGCTGTGAAGCTCGAATACTGGTTTTCCGGTTATAAGGCCAAATGGCGGTCCAGAAACAAGGAAAGCGAGCTCTTCAGGATAAAAGAAGTGATTATGGGCATATGCGGGCTGCTGAGGGATATCTGAATATCCCGGATCATCCCTCTATCAGCTTTACATACACTTTTCTGGTCCTTGGGCCGTCAAATTCGCAGAAATATATCCCCTGCCAGGTACCCAGCTTCAATTGACCATTTTCTATGATCACCGTACAGGATGAACCGGTCACCGACGCCTTCGCATGGGCATGGGAATTGCCCTCCATATGCCTGTAGCTGCCTCTTTCCGGAAATGCCCTGCGGAATATGTCAAGCAGATCATAAACGACATCCGGATCCGCATTCTCATTGATGGTGACGCCGGCTGTGGTATGAGGCACGAAAACCACTGCGATCCCGCTTGTGATCCCGCTCTTCTGTACGTCCTGCCTGACCAGCGAAGTAATGTTGATCATCTCATCGGACGAAGATGTTTTAACAATATGCTCGAACATGACACTACCCTTCCTGATTGTTTTTATATCGCACTTGTAATATATACCATATTATCACAATGCCCCGCAAATTTCCTCAGTATCTTCAGTCAGACCTCACAGAAATATATCGGGTTGTCATGTGGCATGAAACAACCGACTGGTTTCCGGTATTGTACACAGAAACAGCGGTTCGAATTTATAAAAATTGACAATAACCGGTCGGAATAATATAATTTATATAAGTCTTTCACTCCCGTACAGATGATATAACGTAAATCACGAGCAGTGGGAGGTAGTAGAATGAACCCTTCGCGCCCCGGACCAGTCATGGCATTGCGTCATTTTTCATTATCCAGACCACTCACCTGTTCATTGATCAGCGGAAATCTCGAAAATTTTTTCACTCTCAGGATCAATGGACCTGTCGGTATATACGTGGATATCGTCAAGGGTGATCCGATAATATTCTGCAGGCTGGATAACGGTACATCCGATATTTGCGGCGGGTTCGTACTGTCAAAAATGGAAAGCGACATTACCATATCTCC
>DGEE01000013.1:0-4773 GCA_002385815.1 Hungateiclostridiaceae bacterium UBA3934 | reverse complement strand
TGCTGTTCGGCCGGAATGAATACGGGATCCAGATAACATACAGATACAAGAGTTCGGTTTTTTCAATCAGAGAAAGCATCGACTATCTTGTTGAACAGGAAAGAAGGCTGATCGAAGACCACCTTATGACACAGCAGAAATGAGGGTTCACATTGCCTGTTTCGCTGCAGCAGTCCCTTCCGCACTCATTCCACTATATCTATGGACAGAAGCCCTGATCTCATGGCCAGTTTTCTGAGTTGTGTATTGTACATTGCCGGAGATTTCATGTTCTTCAGGAAAATATTCCTTCTCAGCGGCTGCAGATTTTCCACGTATCTGTCCGAATATCCCTCGATGCCCTGATCCAGAGCTCTCGCAAGAGCCAGGGAACTCCTGAACGCATAACTGATCCCCTCTGCAGAGCTTGGGCTGATGAAACCGGCAGCCTCGCCCACAAGAGCTATCCTTCCACCTCCTGTGCAGATATGGCTGCCTCTGACCGGTCTGTACAGATATGCCCCATTTCTCGCCAGCCTTTCTCCAAAATCAAATCCATATTCCTTAAGCCTGGTTTTCAAAAGATCGAACCTCCGGAGCACGTCACCCCGAGGTGCCAAAGCTGAACCGAGTATGATCCGGTCCTCCTTAGGTATGGTCCAGGAATAAAAATCCGTTATTTCATCGTCAAAAACAGCACCGTAATAATTCCTGCCGCTGCTGTCTGCCCTGTACCATTCCTGGATACATATATAAAGCTCGGGTAATGGCTGCTTATCGAAACACTGTCTTCTGACACCGGAAAACGCGCCATCAGCACCCACCAGTAATTTCGTTCTCTCCTCGTACTCCCTGCCGCCGTGAGTGAATCTGACCGTCAGGTAACCCTCGTTTTCGCTGCATGACCTGTATATGCAGTCATTTATAATCGTCACATCCGGCGGGACTATGGATTCAAGCCATTTGTCGAAAGCATTCCTGTCGATATTGATATAATGCCTCTGATAATAACGCTCGATCCTGTTTTTTATGTCGATGGTGCGGACCGCAAACAACTGGGGGCTCATCAGCACATCCTTCGGTATGCCGAGGCCAAATCTGGCCAGCATCCGCTGAGCATCTGGATCCAGCAGGCCGCCGCAGCATTTTTGGCTTACAAAGCCCATGTTTTCTGTAAATGAGCGCTTCTCCAGCAGCAATACCCTGTACCTGTCCCCAACCAGTCTGGCCAGTGTTGAGCCGGCAGGTCCGCCTCCGACAATGACTATATCGTACATTCTGCACCCCTGTCATAAATTCTGTACTTCGTCATACATGTGATCCAAACCCCGACCGTGAGCCACTGTCCTACAGTTGTGCAAACACTTCTCCCAGGCCGCACTGAAGCAAAAGATCAGCATAACTGTCATATGGTGTGGATGACCTGTTTATCAGAACAAGTCTGTCTCCCTTATAGTACCTGACTAGTCCGGCAGCAGGATACACCGAAAGCGATGTCCCTCCCACTATAAGCATTTCCGCTTCACTGATGAGCCGGACTGCTTCACTGAGCACATCCTGGTCAAGGCCCTCCTCATACAGCACGACATCAGGCTTTATTGTGCCGCCACAGCTGCAGGAAGGCACACCAGCAGATTTGATGATCGTTTCGATGCCATACGCCTTGCCGCATTTCATACAATAATTCCTCAGGATCGAGCCATGGAGTTCCAGCACTTTTTTGCTTCCGGCCTTTTGATGCAGACCATCGATATTCTGTGTGATGACAGCCTTCAGCCTGCCGTCGGCCTCCAGTTGCGCCAGTTTTTTGTGAGTGATGTTGGGCTCTGCATCCAGAAATATTATCTTATCCCGGTAAAATTCATAAAACTCTGCCTGATTCCGCATGAAAAAGGTATAACTGAGGATGACTTCAGGAGGGTATTTGTACTTCTGATTGTAGAGCCCGTCGACACTGCGGAAATCGGGAATCCCGCTTTCCGTGGAAACGCCTGCCCCACCGAAGAAAACGATATTATCGCACTCCTCCACCCATTTGCGCAAAACTGCAACATCAGCCATATTCTCATCTCCTTTTCAGATATGCACATGAAGCCGGTAAACTGAGGTCATAACCGCCCACAGTTATAATAGTATCACTAACATTATGCCCAATCAAACTGCTGTATGAAACGGCTGTGACCTCACTGCATAATATGGCACCACGATCAGCGGGCATACCTGGCATGTACAGCAGAAGGTGCTCAGCCTGCATCTGCATACCTGACCGGCACGCTATTTATGTCCTGGATCACTCAGGTATGCCGCAGGTGCCCGGTCTTTATCGCCACATCTGTCCGGCAGCACTTACTTCAGGACAAGGCTTCCCTTTCTGACCAGTGTTCCAAGATCATGGACCTGCAACTGCCCTTCGGAAACAGTATACAGATAATCTCCGATATATATCCCTCTGTATATGAAATCCGAATCACTGATCTCATACACCGAGATGTCGTCAGGCACATGCGTCACGCGGCCTCTGTATGAGAAATCCCTGCTTGATATATTGTACAGAAAGAATCCGGCAAAATAATCCGATTCAGTATTTATATAAATGATCGGGAAACCCATAACGCCCTTGTCCAGTGATATCATCAGCGCCTTATGGTCTATGCCAAGCGGGGATTCAGCATTTTTACCTATCACTTCCTTTTTTGCTTCAACAGGATTCGACACGTCCGACACATCGAAAAGCGAGAGCTTGAAGCCAGTGGTGTCAAAACCCCATCCACTTCTTTCCTCAGTTTCGTACCCGAATCCAAGCACATGGTCCTTATCCAGAATATGCATATATGTGCTGTATCCGGGGATCTTCAGATAACCCAGCACTTTGAGCTTTCCCGGGTCAGCCGCATCGATAACGAAAAATGGATCCATCTGCCGGAAGGTCACCATATAGATGCGCTCACCGGCAAAACGAGTACTATATATCTTCTCTCCCTTCGCTATGCCTTCGAGCCTGCCGACTATCTTCAAATCTTCGCCCAGTGTGTATACATTATTGCTCGTTGAACTGTATGGCTCCCTTGATGTAGTGGCTATCCGGAAGATCCCATCGTATTCATCCATCGAGAATTGATTGAGTATCTGGCCGGGAACCCTGCCCTTCGCTTCATATGTTACCCTGCCATCTTTCAGGCCGAACCTGTAGACAGTGGTCAGATAATCATAGGAAGGGGATCCCTCCAGCCTGCTTCTCAGAATATTATACTCATATGCCGATACCGCTGCATACATGTGCTCCGTTGATACGTACATGGAACCGGAACTGCCCAGATATGCCTTTATGTCTTCATTGCCGCTTTCAAGATCCAGGCCGATCGTTATCATATAATTGGGCCGTACCATATCCCTGAAGTAATATATGTCCTTAAGGCTGATCTCTCTGACCTCGCCGGTTTCATTGTCGACATATTTAGGGGTGATATAGTGCTCGATAGTGCTCCTCAGATTATCGAAAAGTTCGCCACTGTCTTTGGCCCCTGTCATCTGCAGTACATATCTCTCTCCTGCAGGAACCTTCTTCATCTCTGCTGCAAACTGCTTTTTATCGTTAGCAGCCAGGGCCCCTGCCAGTTTATCGTGCAGGTAATCACCGAAAAACCTTACCCTGGAATTGGTTACGATATAAAGGTCATCGCCGATCAGTCTTGAAGAGAGATACCTTCCCTCATACTCTTTGTCACTGACAAGTACAGGCCCGGACCTGTCAGACACATCGTATACCTTAACATTGGTGCTGGTTATGGCTGTGCGCCCGAGTATGCTGTCATCAGTCTTATCCCCGCTAATGCCCGGGACTATGTAGTCAAACCGGGAATTGCCTTTGATAAGTATCAGTCTGTCCTTTTGGATATATATCCCATCGATACGCCCGCTGTATGGGATACTCGAGATGACGCGCAGGTCATCCGGGTCAGCATTTACTATCTTCAGTCCGCCGGTTCCTGCAATGTAGATGTATTTCCCGTCTGTCTTGACAATGTCGCCTTCATCCACGCCCTTTACCTGGATATTCGTCCCCGAATAATCGGCATCATTCGATGGACTCTGCGCCGGTGCTTCTGCGGCCGTCCCCGACTCTGGAGCAGCAAAATCCGGAAATTCAGGTTCGATCGCGATACCCGAATCAAAATAATCATAGTACAAATAGTCTGACATATACCCGTTATATTTCAGCAAATGATATAAGTTTTCCAGATTATCGACCGTCGGCAGCACGGATTTGCTTCCGGACGCAGCAGCCGGATCTTGCGACGCTTTGGATACATGGACACTCTTCGTTTTTCCATCCCATTCCACATCATAACCAAAGCTTTCAGAGATGTACCTGATGGGTATAAAGGCACGGTTGTTCCTGATGACCACACTGCAGTCGAGATATTCCACTGCCCCGTTGTTCAGCACTGCTCTGTTGTCAGCTTCAAGCATGATTTCCCGGCTGTCATCCTTTATGATGACCATCCGTTTTGAAGCTATCCAGTCTACAGTCACACCCATCCTGTCAAAAAAGCCCCGCACCGGGACAAGTACCCTTGTGCCTGTATGGATAGGCTGTGCATCCGGGAATATGATCTTTTCCCCTTCAAGGTAGATGGACACTTCTGTCTCCGAACCTGCCCGGCAATAGCCACCGGTGGCAGCCAGCATTATCATAAATGTCAACAATAAAGCGAACAGTTTTTTCATAACGGTTCCCCCCAACATCGTATTCGTATTCAATTGACGTAATTTCCCACAGAATGTTCCAAAGTG
>DGEE01000127.1:4570-8381 GCA_002385815.1 Hungateiclostridiaceae bacterium UBA3934 | reverse complement strand
TGTACCGGATCCGGGTGCGGGTGTCCCGGCAAGATAAAGCAGATAAATTGGCAGCATGGGCAGTATGCATGGTGATATAAATGTTAGTATGCCCTCTGCAAATGTAAGCGCATATGACATCAGATCACTACCTTCCTTCTGCTTGTATTCCACAGACAGCTTCTATCCGACATATCGCACAGTACGGGCAGGTCGTATACCGCAGTGTTCCGGACCGATAACAGCTGATGCATTTGAACATCCAGACCCAGCAGTTTTCGTATATCGCAGTGTTCCGGACAGTACCTGTCAGCACGCATTAATTGCCGTGCTTAGATATATACCCGCAAGGGGTATACATTAACAATATTTTTCAGGTCATAACGCATTGGTTGCAATGGATACTAAGAAAAATATCACTGTTGGTCAGAAATGCCTTGCTTTTTAAACAAACTATTTCCAGCAAGCCTGAAAATTCCTGTTTGAATATACCTATGGGGGGTATATTAATTGTACCCGGATAAACCGGCGCGAACGCAAAAGCCTGAACTCGTGCTAGTCCGGGAAACACCGGATCACGCGGCGATAAATCATATGGAGATACGACTACTGCAGTGATCAGATAAAGAATCGGTAATCAATTTCAAAGATGATAAGGAGAGTGAGCGTATGTCAGTAAAGGTTTATTCAACACCCACATGTCCATGGTGCACGGTCGCAAAAAACTATCTGAAATCACGAAACGTTGAGTTTGAGGATGTAGACGTTTCAAGAAACAGGGAGGCTGCTGTTGAAATGATACAAAAATCCGGTCAGAGAGGTGTGCCCGTCATAGATATCAATGGCAATATCATCGTAGGCTTCGACCAGGCCGCCATCGACAGTCTGATCAGATAAATCAGCCAATGCACTTTCAGGCAGCGGAGAGCGGGTTTCTAAAGGGCATAGAATGGGCAGGTGATTCTATGCCTAACTTATGCTCAAAAACTGATATTCGCTGATCCGGCTGCAGACCTGCGTCAGGGACATCCTGTTAAGATATGAACTGCGAATGTGAGGAACCGGGGATGTGACACGGTTGGTCGGACGCGGGAATTATGACAGGTGAACTTTTGACTGAAGGAGATATTGGCAGCGTTTATCATGGCGATAAGACATACCCTGGTCAGCCATACCGGGTGGATAAAGAGACAGGGGAAGGACATTTCAGATCGGACTGGATAGCGATCAGGAGTTATGAAGCAAGACTGACATTGGATGTCAGGAACCCCAAGGACGGACAGAGAGTCGGGTAATGGACTGTATATTTTGAAGGAATCGGAGAGTGGTGCCGGACCGGTCCATGATTGCGGAATTGGGTTGATATTTTACTGATATGAGCAGGGTGGAATGAAAGGAATGAACAGCAAAAAACGCTTTACATATTTATGGTAATGGTGTTGATATTGTCGATGTTTCCTGTGACAGTATCAGTGGCCGATGTGAACTATGGCGAGGGCGAATACGGAGGTTCGTCGGGCACGGGGACCAGCCAGTGGAAATATACCACCGCTGGCAGGGGTGTCAGGATAAGCATATATTTTGTGGAGGGCGGGAAAGAAAACTTCCATGTCAGCAAGAAGTCCTCTCATGACTACAGGTTTGTGAGCAACAGATAATATGTTGGAACGAATTTGTTGCATTATATCCCGAAAATCATGCATTATGTCAGATGTTATTACATTTACAGAGAGTATATTATATAATAAGGAAAGAATGACAGGGATTAGTTTCGACGAGAATTTTCTTAATGATATCTATAACATGGCAATCCCTATTCATGCGTAACTGTATTTGGCAAACCATAATAATCATTTGAAAGAAGGTTGGTTATAGATGAAAAAATTGTGATGTCGGTAATAGTTCTTTTGATTATTTTGTTGCCGGTCAGTGTTTTTGCCGATTTTGGTCCAAAGCCGACCCTCTCGATCCTAATAAAGAATAGCAAGGACGAAGCGTGTTTTGTTACATTAGCTTGTGATCCAGACACTGAAAACCCTGATCCGGACAAAATGTATTTATATACTGATGGGAATATTTATGCGTACTTATACAAAGATCCTTCATATATAGCGACTTCATATGTAAAAAGTAATGATTACTTTGACATGAAAATAGATTCAATTGGCTACTACAATATTACTGGCCTTGGTATCCCATACGCCTTCAATCTGGTTCTTCAATATGAATCAGGCGAGGTGGTCGTATCCGACCTGGGTACGAATGATAAATTCTATGGTTTGGTTTTGTTCGATGCTGAAAGCGGCAGTGTTAAAAACATTACGGCGCTTGATAAAGAATATTATATGTTCTACTACAAAACTATCATTGATATATTGTTGTGTGTTGTTGTAACGCTTGTAGTTGAGATTCTCATATCATTGCCATTCAGGATAAAGCCATTAAAGGTGCTTGTGCTGGCCAATATTGCTACCCAGATTCTTTTGCATACGGTTATTTTTGCAACATATCACATTTTCTAATTCCTCTTTATTTTCGTTTTTCTAATATGCGAAATTATGATATGGGTCATTGAATATTTAATCTATAAGAAATTTGCAAAATCTTTATCGGGGAAATCAATTGGGCTGTATGTTTTTATCGCAAATCTGGTTTCAATGCTTTTAAGCTTTCTGTCAGTTCTCATTGTGTAAAGAAAGATCCAGAGAGGATGTTTAACGTGAGGAAACCGGTGTATACTTTGTGATCATTGTTGTAATGGCATCAATGCTAATGCCCGCATATGGAGCGAATGATACGGTGGTATCCTTCAGTGACGTGAAGCCGGGGCAGTGGTTTTAAGAAGATGTGATGACACTGACGGGCAAAGGGCTCATAGCAGGGAATGAGGTCAATTAGAAAGAGCCTGTTAATGCTTCTGGCGATATCCATGGTGCTGTCATCAATATTTCCACTGATGACAGTATCGGCAGATGTAAGTGAAGGGGAGTCGAACTCGATAATGAAAGGTTGCAAGGAATAGAGCGATCAGGTTCAGCCTCATTGATAACTGGTAAAAAGTATTATATAATATTCCTGAATTAGGAACCGCGCTCAAGCGGGGCTTAATATCCCATAAATGTCATGGAGGGGACTATTATGTTTTGTGAGAATTGTGGAAACCAGCTGCCTGACGGTGCAAAGTTTTGCTTGAATTGCGGCTCAAAGGTCGAACTTTCGGAAGCTGCAGATGCGGCACAGGGTGAAGCTGCAGCGGCAGCAGAAGCGGTTGAGACCGAAGCGGTAAAGGAAACTGATATGGAGGCCGCCAGCGGATCTGCGCCGGACCAGCCGACAGCGCCTGCTGACACACCACAGCCGATGCCCGAACCATCTGCACCGGAGCAGCCGAAACCGCAGTCTGTACCGATACAGCCGACAGCACAGTCCCAGGATCAAAAGCCTTCTGTTACACAGATAGAGGCGTCGACAGTAGTCACAAAGCCCGAAAAAGTTGATCCGCTGCCTGTCTGGAAGTTCATAGGCATATTGATACTGCAGTCTATTCCCATCATCGGACTCGTCATGATACTGGTATGGAGCTTCAGCGGTTCGTTCAACAGGAACACCAGGAACTATGCAAGAGCAGTGTTTATACTGGGTTTGATAGGCTTTATTCTTAGCGTTGTATTTATTGTCCTCAATCTGACTGTTATCATGCAGATCATGGAGAACTTCAACTCTGATTATGTAATCGAATTGTGGTGACGATTGCATTTAACCAGATCGCATATCCGCCGGGTGCGCTTTGACGGGCAGGAAGCTGTACGGTCGCTTCCTGTTGCAGCCGCAG
>DGEE01000127.1:1225-4331 GCA_002385815.1 Hungateiclostridiaceae bacterium UBA3934 | reverse complement strand
CAAAAAGAGACAATGCCCGTAAAAGGGGTTGTCTCTTTTTGCTATTCCGGACCATATCCCTGATTGCCGGCATCCAATATTATCAGAATGCGGGTCAGTATTTCCCAAACGCCCATGTTGCCAGGCAGGTGAAATGTCAGGCTTTGCGAACATGTGTTTGATTTTGTATTGCACAGAGACGGCTCGTTGGTTATAATGTGGTAGACGACAAAATGAAAACAAGGTGCTGATCTGATGATGACGGAAAAAAACAGGCAGGAATTCATAAGACTGAGAAAAGAATTGCTTGAGAAAGAATACGAAAGGCTCAATCCACAGCAAAGGCAGGCTGTATTCCAGATAAAAGGCCCGCTGCTGGTCCTCGCCGGTGCAGGGTCAGGAAAGACTTCGGTGCTGGTGAACAGGATAGCATATATGATAAAGTACGGGAACGCATATCATTCGGAACGTATCCCTGAAAGCCTGACTGAAGCTGATCTCGGACTCATGCGCAAAGCTGCAGCAGGTAGCAGCATATCGGCTGAAGCGCAGGACAGGCTCTGCAGCATCATGAGGGTCAATCCAGTCCACCCCGCATCGATATTGGCCATTACCTTCACCAATAAGGCTGCCAGAGAGATGAAGGAAAGACTGGAGAGGATGCTTGGCGAAAATATTGAAGGCATATGGGTCAGTACGTTCCATGCGGCCTGCGCAAGGATACTGAGAAGATATATCGACAAGCTGGGATACAGCAGGAGCTTCGTCATATTCGATACTGCGGACCAGCAGACATTGATAAAGGACTGTCTGAAGGAACTGAACCTCAACGATAAAAACTTCCCGCCAAAAGAAGTGCTGTCGAAGATAAGCAGGGCAAAGGATGAGCTGAAGGAGCCATCGGTATATACCAGGGAAGCGGCCTCAGATTACCGACTGAGCAAAATCGCCAGTATCTATGAGCTTTATCAGAAGAAATTAAAAAACAACAATGCACTGGATTTCGATGACATAATAATGCTGACGATAAAGCTGTTTTTGGACTATCCGGAGGTTATGGCAGAATACCAGATAAAATTCAGATATATCCTGGTCGATGAGTATCAGGATACGAACTATGCCCAGTACATGCTCGTCAGCCTGCTTTCAAGAAATTTCAGAAATCTCTGTGTGGTGGGTGATGATGACCAGTCCATCTACAGCTTCAGGGGCGCGGATATCCGGAACATACTGGAATTCGAAAAAGACTTCAGCGATGCAAAGGTGATCAAGCTGGAGCAGAATTACCGCTCCACAGGGACGATCCTCGATGCCGCCAACAATGTGATAAAGAAGAATTCCGGCAGAAAGAGCAAGAAACTCTGGACCAGCAATGAAAGGGGCGAAGTTATCCGATACTGTGAGGCTGCGGACGAGAGAGAAGAGGCGTCTTTCATCACCCGGGAGATAGAGAGGCTTGTTGATGAAGAGGGCAGAAAATACAGCGACTTTGCGCTTTTGTACAGGATAAATGCCCAGTCCCGTGCACTTGAGGAAGGGTTCATGAGGGCAGGTATACCCTATCGCGTATTCGGTGGACTCAAGTTCTATGACAGGAAGGAAATAAAGGACATCATTGCGTACCTCAGGCTGATACAGAACCCCTCAGATGATGTCGCTCTCAAAAGGATAATAAATGTACCCAGGAGAGGTATCGGCAGTACCACTCTGGGCAATGCTGAAAATCTGGCAGCCGAAAGGAACTGCAGCATATTTTCCATCGTATCATCTGCTGCAGAGATACCGGAGCTTAAACGAGCGGCAGAAAAGCTTGTGGGATTTGCAGACATGATCGCCGGTTTCAAGGCACTGTCAGATAGCATGAGCGTATCTGAGCTTATCGATGTGGTGATAAACAAATCAGGCATACTGGAGGAACTGGAGACGGAGAATACTGAGGAAAGCATGACCCGCATCGAAAACATAAAGGAACTGATATCAGGTGCCATCGATTTTGAAATGCAGAGCGAGGAGAAGGGACTCGAGGCTTACCTGGCCAATATCTCACTGGTGACGGACATTGACAATATGGAGGAGGACAAGGACTATGTGGCCCTGATGACGCTGCACAGCGCAAAAGGGCTGGAGTTCCCTGTCGTGTTCATCCCCGGATTCGAGGAAGGTGTCTTCCCGGGCATGCGGGCCATTGAAAGCGATGTCGGTCTGGAGGAGGAGAGAAGGCTCTGCTATGTGGGCATAACACGTGCCATGGAAAAGCTCTACTTCACCAGCACATATACAAGGACGCTTTTCGGCAGCACTTCATACAACAGATGCTCCAGATTCCTGGAGGACATACCGGATGACCTCATCGAGATCAAAAGCAGCAGAAGGGGCAGAACCGGCAGTTTCACGGGTCAACGGAGCTTCGCCGGTAGTATGGGCCACAAGCCTGCATTCAGAGCAGGTGCTGCTGACAGCTTCAAGCCTGTATTTGGCCTGAGTGCAGCCAATACTGCCTCAAAACCAGGCAAGACCGCAACTGTGGACTACAAGACCGGCGACCAGGTGGTACACAAGAAGTTCGGTATTGGCAGGATTTCTGCTGTCCTGGTCGACAAAGGGGATCAGGTGCTGGAGATCGACTTTAAAAACCACGGAATGAAGCGCCTTCTGGCCGAGTTCGCCAATCTGGTCAAGCTTTGATGCGGCCTGCTTATAGCTGATTGCGCCGGCCTGTATTTTTCTGAGAATAAGCAAAGCTGTCAAACTGTGATCTTCCGCAAATAAACAGAGCTGTTGAACGGTAATTTTCCTGAAATAAGCAGGGCTGCCAAACGCGAATTTTCCGAGAGTGATCAGCGCTGTCAAATGGTCGGTATAGCAGCCGGATAAAATGCAAATAATACAGCGTACATTACATGCCGGGCTTCCCGGCTGCATCTTATCCGGAGGTATTGAATGGATATCTATGATTACAATGAGGACAGCCTTGCTACGATCGCTCGGTCCTGCAGACACCTGAGCTACCGGCATCAGTCGGGTGTCCTGAATCATTCGGACAGTGTGTCCTGCAGTGACTGTGTCCACTGGAACGGAAGCGGATGCTCCAGGAATCATCTCGACAGCATCGCCTCAGAACTGAATC
>DGEE01000127.1:0-998 GCA_002385815.1 Hungateiclostridiaceae bacterium UBA3934 | reverse complement strand
CCCCGGCTGTACCGTTTTTGGACTTCTGGGCGAATGGTTCTGAGGATTTTCAACTTTTCTGCGTTTGACTGTACCATTTTTGGATTTCTGGGGACTGGACTGTACCATTTTTCAACTTCTGGGCACATAATTTAACGAAAATCTGACTTATGTAAACCATTTCTCGGTAAAAAACTTGATTTTGGCTCTTTTTTTATCCCAGAAGTCCAAAAACGGTACAAAAAAACTCAATTTTCTGAAAATCAGCCATTTTTCAAATCCCACACCTGGCCCAGCGGCAGAGTTGCATTTGGTTCGATATCAGAACTTTACCTGGTCCAGTATCGAACCCCACACCTGGCCCAGTATCAGGCTCATGTCTGGCTCAGTATCAGACCCCATGCCTGATCCAGCATCAAAACACGCCTGGTCCAGCATAAGAGCGTGCACCTGATCCAGTTTCAATGCTTGTGGCTTGTGGCTTGATTCAGCATTCAGGCCGCCTGGTCCGGTATTCAAGCTTCTGCCTGGTACAATATCAAAGCTTTCGCCTGCCCGATATAAGAGTTTATACCTGGTCCAGCATCAAAGCTGACGCAAAATATGAAGGCGATTGAAAAGGCTTATACCACTGTATAGAATCAGCTCATGCCAGGCTGAACATCCAGGCTTGCACATCGTCAAAAGTTGATTGAAAAGGTGATCTGCTTTGCAAAACTAACTTCCACCTTCAGAATTTCACCCAATTTGCAAAACTTAATTCCACTGCAGGCTATTCTGGGGTGGGAATAACTTTTTCAATTGAGCTGCATATTCTGTCAACACAGAATAAACACAGGTTTTTCAAAAAAATATTGACAAAACGATTTCTATATTTTATAATTATTTCAATTCATTCATTTATCAGTTTAGCATGATAAAGCAATGAAGCGGAACGCGGATTCATCCGGGCGTCTGGCAAAAGGGACTGTGTCTTTGGAACGAATTTTGCCTGGGCATTTGGCAAAAGGGTCGGTGTC
>DGEE01000066.1 GCA_002385815.1 Hungateiclostridiaceae bacterium UBA3934 | reverse complement strand
GCCATATTGAAGGCATGTTTGACGGCACTGGCTGAAGGACCCGACGAACCGGCACTGAGAAAGCCAATACCTGAAGGAACCGAACTTTTGGGTATATCAATAAAGGACAGGACAGCCATAGTGGATCTGTCGGGAGAGTTCCCAGGCAGTAGCGGGCTTGATGAGGTGACCTCAAGGCTTTCCATCGTCAATACTCTTACTGAGATTGCAGGTGTCGACAAGGTACGCCTCAGGATCGAGGGCAAGGACATGATCGGTCCAGGCGGCAAGCCCCTTGGCGATATGAGGCCTGCTTTGCTTGATGAGGAAGGTCGTCCGGTCCCTGGAGAAATAAAAACCGTAGTATTGTATTTCTCTGATTCCCAGGCCATGTACCTGGTTGGTGAAACCAGGGATATAGAAATACCAGCAGGTGTTTCGACTGAAGAGGCTGTGGTTACTGAATTGATGGCAGGTCCGCGGACAGATGATTTGTGGAGTGCAATACCGGATGATACGAGGCTTTTATCAGTCGCGACCAAGAATGGTGTGTGTACAGTGGATTTCTCCAGGGAGTATATCGAAAACAGCCCCGGAGGCACTGCGGCTGAAAGGATGGCCATCTACTCTGTCGTAAACACGCTTACTGAGCTTGAGGGAATACAAAAGGTACAGTTCCTGATCGAAGGCAAAAAGGAAAAAATATATACTCATGCCATATTCGATGAACCATTTGCAAGGAATGAAGATATTATCGCGAAATGATCGGTTATCATCCCGTACCCGGTGCATCGATGCAACTAATATCAGCCGGACATGGCAGGCAGTACGACAAGTGAGGCAACAAGGTAGCCGAGAAGGAGAAGCGCGGAGGGCATTACGAGAATCAACAGCAATGCTTTCCGCACTTTTTTATGCCGCAGTTTTCTGAAATGTTTCTTTCTTTTGTATCTCATGACTGTATCCCCATAAAGTCAGTAGTATGTGTCTGTGCAGTGCATTCTCATGTGTTGCTTGCAATGTATATGTACCTATTCTATCCCACAGCGCCTGATACCGCAATTTCCCGGAAATAAAGCCAGTCGTGGCTGCCTGGATGCTACCAGGATAACGAAAAACGATACTCAATTGGGCAAATGAGTAGTTTCAGGCTTGCATTGTCTGGCTGTACCGTTTTTTGATTTCTGGGTGCCAGACTTTTCTGATTTTCAACTTTTAGGGGTCTGACTGTACCATTTTTTGATTTCTGGGAATTTGTCTGTACCGTTTTTTAACTTTTGGGCAAATAATCCAACTGCATCTCGAACTATGTAAACTATTTCTCGATAAAAACTTGATTTTGGCTCTTTTTCCATCCCAGAAATCCAAATTTGGTACAAAAAACTCAACATTTCCGGAAATCAGGTTGTTTTCAAGTACTAGAGCTTGCACCTGGTCTACAGCATCATAGCTTGCACAATGATAAAGGGTCGATTGAAAGTTAGTTTCTGCTTTACAATACTTACCTCCACATTTCGCATTTACGCTGATCTGCATAACTTAATCCCACTGCTGGCTATTTTGGGGTGGAAATAACTTTTTTAATTGAGGTACCATGCTAAAGTGATAGTAATGTGCAGTATTACTTTTCATCCTTATCAAATGTTGATATAATGGCTGAAAAATGTAAAAGGAGTCAGATATATGAGTGGGGATCAAATTCAAATTATAGTGGCAATGTGTGTCTACCTCGGCTCACTCATCGCGATCGGCATATATTATGCAAAGGTAGCGAATGAGAGCTCCGATAATTATTTCATCGGCGGCAGGAAGCTGGGACCATGGGTAGCCGCCATGAGCGCAGAAGCCTCCGATATGAGTGGCTGGCTGCTGATGGGGCTTCCGGGTATGGCATATTGGTGTGGTCTGAGTGATGCATTCTGGACTGCTGTGGGACTCGCAGCCGGAACTTACATAAACTGGCTCGTCGTTGCGAAAAGACTTCGCAGGTATTCTACACTGGCTGGCAACGCAATAACCATACCGGAGTTTATAAGCAACAGGTACAAGGAGAACAAAAAGGTGATCCTGACGATTGCATCCGTGTTTATCCTTGTGTTCTTTGCAGTTTATGCAGGAAGCTGCTTCGTCACATTTGGCAAGCTGTTCAGCGCTTTGTTCGGACTGCAGTATCAGATCGTTATGATAGCAGGTGCTGTAATAGTTATACTGTATACGTTTCTCGGCGGTTTCCTGGCGGAAAGTGTCTCGGACTTTCTGCAGGGTATCGTTATGATAATTGCACTTTGTGCTGTTCTGACAGTTGGTGTGATCGCAGCGGGGGGTATCCCGGCGATACTTGACAATATAAAGTCGATACCTGGCTTTTTCGAACTTTTCGGCATAGCCCAGCCTCAGTTGGCGGACAGCGTCCAGCAACTGGATGCGGCAGGGAAGCCTTTGTTCGGGCCGGTTGGGAATTACGGCTTGTTGTCGATTATATCCACCATGTCATGGGGCCTCGGATATTTTGGTATGCCCCAGGTCCTTCTGAGATTCATGGCTATAAACAAATCCTCTGAGCTGAAAAAATCAAGAAGGATAGCAACAATATGGTGTATCATCTCGCTGTTTGCGGCAGTTGCGATCGGACTGACAGGAAGGGCGCTTTACCCTGCTGAACTGCTTACACAGAGCTTATCTGAAAACATATTTATCATCATGTCCACCGGACTGCTGCCGGCGTTCCTGGCTGGAGTGGTCATGTCCGGTATCCTTGCTGCTACGATGAGCTCATCTGACTCGTATCTGCTCATAGCATCGTCAGCACTGTCGCGTGATATCTTCAAGGGAGTATTCAAAAAGGATGCGACAGACGAACAGGTAATGCTTGTTTCGCGGATCACTTTGCTGGTTGTCTCGATATTCGGTATAATCATAGCGCTGGATGAAGGAAGCGTGATCTTCAAGGTGGTCTCGTTTGCATGGGCTGGCTTCGGAGCGACCTTCGGACCTGTCATGCTGTTCTCGCTGTTCTGGAAGAGGACGACGAGGGCAGGGGCAATCGCAGGTATGCTTACAGGAGGCGGAATGGTATTCATATGGCATTACCTTATTTCGCGTCTCGGGGGTGTGTTCGCGATATATGAACTGTTCCCGGCATTCGTGCTTTCATGTATAGCCATCGTCATTGTCTCACTGCTGACGAAGAAGCCAGATCAGGCGATACTGGATGAATTTGAGGCAGCGAAGACATATGAATGCTGATGCTCTTTTAACAGAAGGATAGTGTTTTCGGGCTTATAAGGATGACACAGTCTGAAGGTCAGCCGGAACACCGATACCGGAGAATTTATCAAAATCCGGTTGACATCGGCTGGATAATGGATATAATATATTAAAATGAATATTGAGCATCGCACGATGAAAGGGATCAAGTAGGCTGACCCAAGCCTTCACAGAGAGAAGCCGTCACGGGCTGGAAGCGGTTTTGAAGGAAAGCAGCTGAATACCACCCCTGTGAGTGCGATCGTTGATACACGTTACGGTCTAATGAGAACCAAATAGGGTGGAACCACGTGAGTGAGCAAGCTCTCGTCCCTTGTGCGAAATGGCAGGGACGAGAGTTTTTTTATCTGCGATACAGGTACGCCTCTGCCTGAACAGTGGAAGATGTATGGGGTGCGGCAGCGGGTTTTGCCGTATATAGTTTTGCAATACTGGTAGAAGGAGTGGTCTGTATGATAAATATCACACTGAAAGATGGCAGTTCAAAACAGTATCCGAAGGGGATCACTGTCAAAGAGGTGGCTGAGAGCATCAGTGCGGGCCTGGCAAGAGTTGCTCTGGCTGCTGAGGTCGATGGAGAGGTGAAGGACCTTTCGACAGTTCTGGATAAGGATTGTTCACTCAATCTGCTCACATTCGACACCGAAGGCGGGAAGCAGGCATTCAGGCACACAGCATCCCATATATTGGCTCAGGCGGTCAAGAGGCTGTACCCTAATGCAAAGCTGGCCATAGGTCCTGCTATCGAAAACGGATTCTATTATGATTTTGACGTCGAGAAGCCTTTCACGCCGGAGGATATGGGCAGGATAGAAGAGGAAATGGGGAAGATCATAAAGGAGGATATTCCTCTTGAACGGTTCACGCTCCCGAGGGATGAAGCAATCAGATACATGGAAGAAATGAGCGAACCTTACAAGGTGGAGCTGATACAGGACCTGCCGGAAGATTCCGTGATTTCTTTCTACAGGCAAGGGGATTTCGTCGATCTGTGTGCAGGGCCGCATGTCCCTTCCACTGGAAGGATAAAGGCATTTAAGCTGACCCAGGCTGCCGGAGCTTACTGGCGAGGGGATGAGAAGAACAAAATGCTGCAGAGGATATATGGAACGGCGTTCACAAAGAAGAGCGACCTGGACGAATACCTGACTGCATTGGAGGAGGCAAAGAAGCGCGATCACAATAAGCTTGGAAGAGAACTGGGATATTTTACGACCGTGGACTATATCGGACAGGGTCTGCCTATATTGATGCCGAAGGGAGCAAAGGTTATTCAGATCCTTCAGAGATTCGTCGAGGATGAGGAGGAACGCCGCGGGTACATGTTGACCAGGACGCCGTTCATGGCAAAGCGTGAACTGTATAAGATCTCTGGCCACTGGGATCATTACAGGGACGGCATGTTCATCATGGGCGATCCGGCAAAGTTTGAGGATCCGAATGAGGAGATACTTGCTCTTCGCCCAATGACCTGTCCATTCCAGTTCCAGGTCTATCTGAGCAGACTCAGGAGTTATCGCGAACTCCCCTTCAGGCTGAATGAGACTTCCACGCTGTTCAGGAACGAGGCATCGGGTGAAATGCACGGGTTGATCCGTGTAAGACAATTCACGATTTCCGAAGGACACATTGCCTGCATGCCAGAGCAGTTGGAAGAGGAGTTTGCGGGTTGTCTGGATCTTGCCAATTTTATGCTCAGGACTGTCGGCCTTGATTCTGATGTTACCTATCGATTCTCCAAATGGGATCCGAACAACAAGGATAAATACATCGGCACCGAAGAGCAGTGGGAGCAGGTCCAGAAACGCATGCGCCAGATACTGGACAATCTGGAGATACCATATACGGAAGCGGAAGGCGAGGCCGCATTCTATGGACCGAAGCTGGATATTCAGATAAAGAACGTTTTCGGCAAGGAGGATACACTTATCACTATCCAGATCGATTTCCAGCTGGCAGAGAAATTCGGGATGGTGTATATCGACCGGGATGGGCAGAAGAAGTACCCATATGTTATACACAGGACTTCGATCGGATGCTATGAAAGGACACTTGCGTTGCTGATCGAAAAATATGCCGGCGCATTTCCCACATGGCTCGCTCCGGTACAGGTCAAAGTCCTGCCCATAGTCGACAAGCACCACGATTATGCGCAACAGGTGGGCAGGAAGCTCCAGGATGCCGGGATAAGAGCAGAGATCGATTACAGGAATGAGAAAATCGGATATAAGATCAGGGAAGCTCAGATGGAAAAGGTGCCGTATATGCTGGTCATAGGCGACAAGGAGAAAGAAAACGACCAGGTGGCAGTGAGGTCCCGCAAGGATGGTGATCTGGGACCTATGCTGCTGGATGATTTCGTTGCAAGGATAGTCGAAGAAGTGAGAACAAAAGCTAAATAGAAAGCTGCGCGTGGACATAAGCCGGTACGTGCGGCATAACACTGACACAAGAGTGAAAAGCATGGCAGCAGAAAGCCGTGCTTTTTGCATTTTTGCGCAGTTCCGGTGGCGACATTTTTAAGCTCAGTGCCATTATTTTTAGTAACCGATGGATTAACAAGGTGTTTTTCAGTTGGAAAATATGCACCTGAAAGGTATAATGTTTTTAAGTATAAATGAAATGGCGGTGTGCGGATAGATGAGCAAAGCAGATATTATTTTCAGGGAAATGTGCAAAGACATCCTTGAGAACGGGTTTTCGTCTGAGGGTCAGAAGGTGAGGGCCAGATGGGAGGATGGGACACCTGCCCACACAATAAAAAAGTTTGGTGTCGTCAACCGGTACGACCTGTCGGAGGAGTTCCCGATACTGACTTTGAGATATACGAATCTCAGGGCGGCAATTGATGAATTGCTCTGGATATGGCAGAAAAAATCAAATAACATAAAAGATCTGAACAGCCACATATGGGACAGTTGGGCGGATGAAAGCGGATCTATCGGCAAAGCATATGGTTATCAGATGCGGATAAAACACAAATATCCTGAGGGTGAGTTCGACCAGGTGGACAGGGTGCTGTACGACCTGAAGCACAATCCGTACAGCCGCAGGATCATCACCAACATGTATGTCCACAGTGATCTCCATGAGATGAACCTTTACCCGTGTGCATACAGCGTGACATTCAACGTAACAGGGAAAAAGCTCAA
>DGEE01000104.1:7079-8158 GCA_002385815.1 Hungateiclostridiaceae bacterium UBA3934 | reverse complement strand
AACTTTACCGGGGCAGGCGATCTCATTTGTACCGAGCTTATAGGTGTATCCCGTGTCGGCTGGCACGAGGTTGCCCTGTACGACATTACCACCCCTCTTTTTAAAGGTTATAGTTGCTCGCTTGACTTGCGAATAATCTATATCATTAATTCCGTCCGTTATTCGGATATTGAAGTAATAGACGTTCTGGTCGTTTTGGACGAGTTTGATGCCTGTATCGTTATAATCCTGCTGTGGCACTCTTATGGTTAAATCAAATTCCCTTGTTATCAAGCAAATCCCTCCCTCCACGTCCTTACATCCTCCGTGTCGGTAATCTTCACAATTTCACGGTAACATAACAAGCACAAGTAAATGGTCAAAACAAAAACCGGGAACGATCCCGGTTCATTTGATATCATGTTCTTTTTTGAATTGGCGATATTTGTTGTTGAATTCTCTGGCCATTTTGTTCATCTTCAGCCGTATCTGCCGCTCTTTCAGTTTTTTAACTGCCGGCGTCAGCGATTCATCTTCCTGAATTTCTTTGATCGCTTTCCTTGCTTCTTCATACAGCTTCGCTATCTCGTTGTATTCGGCCCTTGCTGCTTCGAGTGCCACAAACAGTTCTTTTTGCTTTTCTATCGGATGATGTGACATCGCCGGATACTCACCTGTTTCTATGAGTTCTTTCCTCCGCAGATTCAGTTCCTCGCCAAACTCGTACAGATCATTTATCGCTTCTGTGCTAAATGCCGCATCAGTGATGAAGGCTTTTATAATAGGGTAATTTGTTACGTCTGTCGGCGTTTCCTTAATTGCTTTTATTGTGTCCGGCAATTGCCACAATGTAGTACCAATGTTCCCGAGATATTGAGTGATAAGATAATCAATCTGCTTCGGCGACAGTCCTTTCTCGTTTTTTGCAATATCCCCTATTATACTAGCCAGCAGACTTGTCTTGCTGTCCCTTATAAGGTATGCAGGCTTGTTCTTCCTTTCATATTGCCCTTCAACCGGAGCCCCGGTCCACTTCTTGTTTGCAAGTATATCAAGTATTGGGCTTACTGCGGTGATTTCCGTCGGCAATGAGAATGACT
>DGEE01000104.1:1401-6862 GCA_002385815.1 Hungateiclostridiaceae bacterium UBA3934 | reverse complement strand
GTTAAAGAATGCGATGGCTTGGTTAACCTGTTTTGCCGCATATCCATGTCTCAGAAAGTCAACCGAAAGTTTCCTGCCCCATGAAGCAGCAGTGTCCTTGTCAACACCAAGTTTTTCTATAGCTTTTCTAAACTCCGCTACTCTTGCACCGTGTTCAGACCATTCAACCGCATCATGTATCATATCTATCGGAATTTCAATCAGTGCTTTAGCAGCATTTTTCAGTTTATCTCTTGTACGGGCGTTATTGTTATTCAGACACTCACCCATCGCCTCAATGAATGCTGCGGCTTTTTCGGGCAAAGTATATTGTAGCACCTCATCCTCCAGCTTCTGCGCTTGCCTGCGGGTAAAAACGCTACTAAAGTCAATAGCGCCGCCAGCTGCAAGATATTCTCTATACCATTTGTCTTTTGTCGCAACGCTGATATATCCCCGGATTATATCCCAAGGTTTTATCCCGGCTTCAGACTGTATCAACGATGTGCCGAAATCCCTTGCCACGTTCCTGAGAACAAACACCATATCCGTGACAATTGTTGCTACCCTGACATTCTTAATCTTGCCGAGCAGGCGCATAATAAGGCCAGCCTGCTGGTGATTCAATCTCTTTATCGCTCGGAAAAGGTGCGGATCAACTTCCATCAGCACTTTTTTGCCATCTACGTATGCAACAACCTGGTTGTCCTTTTCCTGATACAGAGGTCTGTAGATAGACATTACCGCTTCAAGCTGTTCGTCCGACATATTCACAATAGCATCTTTATATGCTTCTGCTTGTGCGAGAGCTTTTTGCTGTTCTTCCGATATTTCCATGGATTTGATCGCTTCTATTTCGGCATTGGCAGATTTCAGAAGTTGTCCCCTAATCTCTTCGACAGTAAATGTGGTCATTTTGCTTTTCGGCGGTATTACCTCCACCATCTTTCCTATGCCTTCGAGTTTAGACATTTCATAGAGGGTCCTGAAAATCCTGTTGGCTTCGGCGGCACGCCTTATGATGAAAGCATCAACTATCATGCTCTCAAGCGGGTCAATAATCGTCGCTCCGGAGCCTGTTGCCCTCCTAAGCACTTCTCTTGTCTGTCCTAAGCCAGTACCACTGCCGGGTCGTATTGATTCGGCTGCATCACGGATTCTGTGAAGAGGAACGTGGTTAGCGTTCATGAATTTAATTATTTCGATCTCTTCCGCAGTTTTAAGGTCGGAATCGATGAGTAACTGAAGATTGTTGTTCTCCCACTGCCGGAGTTTTGCAAATATCTCCGCGAAATGAGGATATTTTTCTTCCATTGCAATTATATTATCCTCATATACGTACCACGGGTCAGGCATGACCAGGCCCCTGTCTTTATAGTCCATTGCCCTGCGTGAAACCATATATGTGATAAAATCTTTCTTTTCCTGAATAGAATTACTGCGCTTTCCGGTCCGTTTCTTAACTTCTTTTGGTGACAAAGGTTCCAGTATCTCAGCTAATGATTCGCCGACAACTTCGCCATCTAAATTCCTTTGAGCATAAAACAGATTGCTTTTTACCTTAGATGCCATGCCTTTGTATAGCTTCACCATCAATTCCAGGTTTTGACCTTCCCATCCCTTGCTTTCAGCATAGCTTTGCATCCTTGCAAAAGGACCTGTCTCGTCGATCCAAGCATCATAAAATTTATGAATGAACCTTAATGAATCCCTGTTGGACCTTCTGCTCTCACCGCTGGATATGCTGTTCCATATCCTCTTGTTGTATGGCAGACCCTTGATAGCTGATATTTCTTTACGCAGGGTCGCAAGGAAGCTCAGTGTATCAGCATCAAGCGACTTCTCAAAGTGTGCCATGAATTCCGGAGCCTTCTTATTTGCAAGCACCGGGTTGGTCAGATACAGCCTTACAAATTCGGCGATGCCTTCGGCCCGGATCTGCTTTGCACTGTATCCCGGCTTTGATGCAGGAACGCCCAGCTTCATAAGTTCGTTCTTGAATTCCTGGCTCGATGAAAATTTAAACTTCTTATCAAGATAGTGCCCGAGTTCGTGAGCGATTGCCGGCAGATCACCGCGCACCTTCGTGCGGATGACCTCAGGATTAACTTTGAATATACCGCGGGCCCTCTGGCGGTACTTGCCTGTCCTTATGGGCACGCCGGTATGCTTCTCGATGATCTTTATAATATCATCAACAGTCTTTGAAGCTACACTGCTGCCGTCACCTTTAGGCATATCTGCATCAATGCTGGAAAACGACTGAACACTTGTTTCATCTTCAGTTTCAATTATGCCTTTCTTAACAGACTTAATGCTGTTATCCTTCATCAACTCTGCAATAATCTGGCTTCCACGTTCATCAACGGGTATAAAGTATCTGCGGTTATAACCAATTTGCTCAGTTATAATACCTGGTATTTTTCTTGCGTACCACCATGAATCCCCGCCGGAAAGCTCTATTCTATACTCTCCTGACACTTTTTTCCTTTTCATAGTCATAGGTGGAGTATTGTCAAATGTAACTGTGTATCCTTCTTTAAGCACTTTATTGAATACGTCAGCAGGATCATATTTAATGTCTTTTGCTACAGAAAATCTTCTTAATGTTTCTGCTATTTGTTCTTCAGCTATAAGTCGACCAAGGTAAGCCTTTCCCTTATCGTCAACAATCCTGACAATACGCATATTGCCTTTCGGGAGTTTATTCCATATAGGCAGCAGTGTACCGGTCAGCATATGCAAATTTTCTTCGGTGTACTCCGGCAGTTTCTCAATCTCGGATAGCCAAGCAGCGCGCCACTCCTTTTTACTGATTTCCTCCATTTTCGCATTCAGAGTTTTTTCAATATACTTTGACTCTTTACCATATAAAGGAGATAACAATCTATATGTTTTAGTTACTTCGCCATTTTCCAGAGTTTTATTTGCAGACCGTAATACTGCCCTAACCTCGCCTGTTTCTTTATTCCTATATAGGCCGATGAAATTATCATAGTTTTGCAGTGTATCAAATATCAGAATGGCAGGTTTCCTATAAGCAGTCAGTTCAAGGTATTTGGTTTCTGCCCCGGTATTGTCCTTGTGTATTACATGCTCGTCCTTAACAACTATTTTTTCAGCCTTATAGTTTTCAAGGCCAACATCGAGCGTACCATTTTCAAGTGCTTCCTGGAAGTTCCTTTCCATTCTTTCATAGAAGGCTTCAAATATAGCGTTCTGATCTGCATACTTCAGATTCAATACCCTATTTAAAAACCTTCTTGTATCTCTGGTTATCGTGGCATCATCATTATAGTTGCCATACTCGTCAGTAAGGTATTCATACAGCCCCATATCCCTAAGGACTTTTTTGCCATCTAATTCAAGTCCATCTACATTATTCTGGAACAAATCTCTGAAAAATCTCTGCAACGTATCAGAGGCAAGAGGTCCCTCAAGATTATCCTTCTCACTAAATATTCCACTGCCGGCCTGTCTCTGGCCTTTTGTCAGAGCACCAAGCTGATCCAAACGTCTAGCTATTGTAGAAATAAACCTCTTTTGACCTTTTAAATCTGTCGTAACAAGTTTGAATTTCGGAGCTACTACCTGGTTGCTCCTGTGGCTTCTTCCAAAACCCTGCGTAGCTTTTATAGCGTTCCATCCAGGCTGCAGCAGGTAATGTACACGTTTCTGCTGATTCTTTGCATTTCTATCGGCATGATAACTCATACCGGTACTACCAGCATTCGAGAATACAAGAATTCTTTTCTTGCCATCTTGAAAGGCTTTTGCATCGGCGTTTGATTTTGATTCTGACCATTTCTCGATAACCCTCTTTAATTCGCCTGTTTTTTCATCCTTTTTCCTTATCATACGTCGGGTACGTCCTGTAACCTCGGCAACTTGATCCGGACCGAATGTATCAAGGATTATCTCCAATGCGCCGTCTGGCAGTTTCATCTCTTTAATATCAGAAATAAGACTCTCTTTTGCCGCAACAGCCTCTTTGTTTAATACAGGATTCCCTTCACTGTCATATACAGGCCTTGATCTTTCTTTCCCATTATCATCAACATATTCTTCATATTGCTGAACCGGAAAGGCTTTTTCTATATACTGAAGTAAAATATCTGTTGGACTTAAGTCAATATCTTCAAGATTTACATCTTCCTCAGATACATTGGATATTGCTCTGTTGAAAGCAGCTTCATTAGTGTTCACCAACTGGATAATGACTGAATTTCCATTCTTCAGCTCGTTTTTAATATCTTGTATAACGGAAGGCATAGCCATAGAAGTGATAACCAGATTGAAGAACCTTTGGTTATTACTCCAAAACTGGCTTATAATATCAGATCTCTTTCGAGAATTCTTTGCTTGTCCGGTAATTTCCAATGCCTCATTTATATTGTTCAGTACGATTTGCCATGCCTCGCAATACTTATCGTACATTTCTCTTTGAATTGGCGAAAGATCATGCTGCAATGCTTCATATTCGACACCTTCAAAACTTATATTCCTTGCCAAATATAAACCCATTGACTTCATATCACGCGCAATAAGTTCCATTGCAGCCAAACCGCCTGAAGATATTTGGTCAATAAAATCTCTGACATCTCTGAATGGAGTACCTTCGCCCCACAAACCTAATCTCGGCGCATAAGCTAAGTTATGAACATCTGTTGCTCCTGTTGCCGAAGAATAGACTACTCTTGCGTTCGGTAATAATGACTGCAACTCTAATCCCGCCAACGCCTTATGTGAAGCTTTCTTCTTTCGCAGTCCCCTTCCATATTCAACAGCAGATGCCATGTTATGGGCTTCATCAAATATTATAACCCCATCAAAGTCTTTACCGAGCCAATCAACTATCTGTTTAAGCCTGGTACCGTCATATTCAGATTGCTTAACCCTTCCAGCATCTCTACTCTCGCTCTTGAGTGTGCTATAAGTAGTAAATAGTATTCCAGATTTCCGCTCAATACTCTGATTTATTTTGAATTTGCCAAGGTCAAAAAGATCATCTTTATTGCCACCAATACCAGTCCAATCTCTAGTTGCATCTTTGAACAGCTTTTTATTTTCACTTACCCAAACAGCTTTTATTCTACCCTGCCGGAAATTATCCATAATAATGCCAGCAATAGTTCTGCCCTTACCAACGCCAGTACCATCTCCAATGAAAAATCCTTTTATTGTACCGTCGGGAAGGATATTGCTGTGAGCCTGTCCGGCGTATATTACACTTTCAAGCTGTGGTAAAGATAGCAATCCATCCCTGATAACATTTTCAGGCAGGTTGGGACTGTATGTAGGATCAGGTGGAGCCACAGCAGACATAGCAGCGCTTTCAACAAGTTCAGATGGGTGTTCTTTTGCACCTTCTATCTTTACCTTCTGAGGTATATATTTTGAGTATACAGCATTACTCTCTTTTTCGATCTCAGCAAGTTCCTTTTCAAGTTCACTTTCGCTTTTAATTTCGGTTTTTATTCTT
>DGEE01000104.1:0-1259 GCA_002385815.1 Hungateiclostridiaceae bacterium UBA3934 | reverse complement strand
ATACCCAGCATTCCGTCCAGTATCACTTCCAGTTCCGACCTGCGATGTACCATTGTCGGCCCGAACCGATGAAACGCTTCCCTCGTCGCCTGTAACAGATGGAGACAATCCTCCCATATCTCCACTTTCAGGCTTTCCAGTACCTTTTTCGCTAACTGGTTTACTGGTTTTTTGTTCAGCCTCTCCAAGTTGGACAGTTCCTCTTTGTCCAATATCATTTCTTATCCCCTCCAGTAAATCTATAATATTTTCAAGACTAGGCTCATTAGCAGTGATAACATCTGACGTAGTCGGCCCGGTCTTGTCAATAACAATAATCTGAATGCCGTAAGTAGTTCCATATTTCTTGTATTCGTCAGTATGTTTTATTCGTCCACTTTGATCTTTTGAATAGACACCAACATTAGCCCTGACATTGTACTCTTTTTCAATATTGCTCCACCAATCGCGGAATGTGGATGAATCGCTCGACATTCCTTGCCCAACGATTGCAACCAATCTTCCACCAGGCTGAAGTATCTTTAATGCTTGTTCAATATGGGCCTTTGCAAATTTCGTGCTTCTTTTGTCACCCATACGCCCGGCAGTCGCACTAAAGGGAGGATTCATTATTACAACTGTCGGTTTAATTTTATCTCCAAGTATATTATTAATTTGCTCTGCATTTTCGTTAAAGTATCCATCAAACTGCAAATTCTTGAGCAAAGCCAAGCGCCTGTCTGAAAGCTCATTGACAATTACTTTTGCATCATTGGCTTTAGCAAATATAGCAAGCCCGCCTATACCTGCACTCGGTTCAAGTACAACATCATTTTCATTTATATTAGCCAGCCATGAAACAACGTAAGCAATGTTTGGCGGCGTTGAAAATTGCTGATACTGCAGTTGTTCCTCGGACATTCTCGTTTGTGTCGGTATCAGATCAAGCAAGTCCCTTAACTTCTGTACATTTTCTTTTGCCTGTTCCGCAGAATCAACAGAAAAATCTATATCTGTCTGTTCGAGCAAATACTTATTGATGCCCAACTCCATTGCATCATAGGCATCTTTGGCAATATACTTGCCTTCTGCCTGTGTGCCGCCGAATGCTTCATTGGCAATCTTGGTGAGGTCAGCAAATGTAAACCGTTCGCCACTGCTTAATTTCTGTTTTACCCATTCGGCTATTTTAGCAGCCGGGGTATCTCCTTCTATTGTACCACCTTTTTCCTGGTTTATCTCAACTTTTGTTTCTTTTTCCTTAGTAGCTGCATCCTTTT
>DGEE01000154.1:20323-23775 GCA_002385815.1 Hungateiclostridiaceae bacterium UBA3934 | reverse complement strand
GCCTGCAGCTTGTCCATCCTTGTCAGGTTGTTTCCGATATACTTTATCATATTGTTAATTAACATGTTGTTGGTTATTCTCATGTCATGGACCTCCCAGAATCAAAGCTACATTCTATCGACAGCACAATGACCGGTCAGCGTAGTTTGTCACCATGAATTCTGTGCTCAGACAAACAGCTTGTTGATCAGTGTCTCGTATATCTCAGACATCGTCTGTATCATTTTTGCCGCCGCATTATAAGCGTGCTGGAACTTCACCAGGTTGGCCATCTCCTCATCGATGGAAACACCTGAATTTGAAAGCCTCCTGTTAATTATCTGGTTGACGACGATCTGCTGATTGTCACTGTAATTGTCAGCCTGCTGCGAATCTATGCCCAGTGTTGCCACCAGGGACTTCATAAAGTCCTCAGGGGCCCCTTCTGAAAACATGTCCGCATTTCTTCTGAAGTCGAGCAACTCATTCAGCACCCTGATATTCCCGGCTTCTCCGGATGCATCTGATGTCGCGATCAGATTATAGTCATCCAGTATATCGGCACTGACCGAAAAATTCTTTGCTGTAATCCTTTCATATATATCAAAGATATCAGCCGGATCGGTCGCACCATCCAGAAAATCCTCCGTCGACAACGGCTGCCTGCCTTCACCAGTCATGGTGAAAAAGCGGATGCCTGTTTTATCCGTGTTATAGCCATAACCCGAGGCGTGACCTGTGCCGACCTCATCGGGATCAAAGGCCCTGTCGCCGTCCAGGTCGATATATCCTTCATTGAATGCCCGGGCGAAAACCCGCACAAATTCATTCAGCTTCTTCAGATAATAGGGTATTCCCTTGTAATTCGGTGAAACCAGTCCGTTATCGGGGTTCACACTGCCTTCGTTGCCGTCGCGGACATCCAGATAACCCCTCAGTTCGCCGCCTTTTATGTTGAGCTTGTTGCCGTCAGCCCATTTTATCTCATAGAGATTGCCCGCGTCCTCCCTGTTGACCTTTTTATCCGATGGCCTTTGTTCCAGTGCCAGCTTGCTGACGGTAAAATGGTCCACAAGAGCCTTGCCGCTGATGGTGATCACAAAATGCTTGTCCTCTCTGCCATCAGGCGTGTATCCTGTAACTATTTCATTGGCCTCGATGTTGATTATTTTTGAGAGCCTGTCCACGAGGACAGTACGCTGATCCCTCATGTCATTTGCCGTGTTGCCGCCCAATTCGGTTATATATATCTGCCTGTTGAGTTGCTGTATCTGGACAGCCAGTGAGTTCACTTCTTCCACCTTCGTCTGTATCCTGTAGTTTATGTCTTTCTGCAGCTCCTCGAGATTCGTCGCCAGGTTGTTGAAAAACTTGGCCAGCGTCACTCCCCGCTGCTTGACCAGCGACCTGACGGCGGCACTGCTCGGGTCCTTCGACAGTTCCTGCAGCGAATCGAAGAAATCGCTCATGATCGTTGTAAAACCGCTGTCGGAGGGCTCATTGAACATGACTTCAAGATCGGCGAGGACCTGGTTTTTAACGCTCCACTCACCGTAAGACAGATTCTCACTCCAGAACTTGAAATCGAGGTATTCGTCACGGATCCTCTTCACTCCGATGACATCCGATCCTGTGCCCATCATGCCGGTGCCGTCAGCAAGAGCCATCGGCCTTGAAGCCACCTGTACAGCCTGCTGCCTGGAATAGCCCGGCGTATTTATATTGTTCAGGTTGTGATTTGTTATATCCAGACTGCGCTGAGCGGAAAAAAGCCCGCGCACTGCTATATTGAGTCCAAAAAAAGATTCAGCCATCTATTATCACCTGCCTGCCAGACCCAGTCTGTTTACTACGGTCTCTATCATCGAATCTATAATATTCAGCACTCTCGATGCTGCATCATACGCAAATTTGAATTTAAGCATATTTGTCATTTCTTCATCCATGGAAACACCCGTTATAGCGGTCCGTTGCGCGTCAGCCGCCTCCACCAGCTTGCCCTGGCTTTCGGCGATCCTCGCCGCATCAGCGCCATAATTTCCAATGTTGAGTATGATATTCTGGTAGTAATCGTCCAGACTCACCAGTCCGGTATTGTCCCTTATCATAGCTTTGTTCCTCAGGTTCGCGATCTGCAGGGCAATGGCGTTGTCGCCTTTCATCCCTGTCCCCGAAACAGCTATGACGGACAGATCCTCCAGGTTGGGATTGAGCCGGATATTCCCCATCTCCAGAGGCTTTGCCGGATTGATCACCACAAAGAGGTCTTCGCCGTATTCCGGCGGATCCTTTATGTTCAGCCCGCTTTTATGCAGATAGTTGATTTCCCTCATCATTACATTGACAAGAGCGTTAAGCCGCTTTTTTATGTCTGAGAGTATATTCAGGGAAGAATTTGTCGAAACATACATGTTAGTGTTGTATACCATGTCATTCATCAGTGAATTAAACGATGCCGCATCAGTATCCACAGAGAAATCCGCAAGACTGTACATCGTCCCGTCAAAGCTGCCGGTCAGTACGGCCCAGTTTGACGGGGCGTCCGTTATCACTGATGCAGTCATTCCCTGATTACCGAGTTCTTTCTGCAGGCTCTTAAGCTTATCACTGTCCAGCGAACCGTTGGTTATGAAGAAAGCGTGTTTATTTGCATCATTGCGGAGTCCGGATGTATTCTGTACTGCTGCCTCAAATCCGTCTGCTGAAGCCACATCCATAACCACGACATTCAGATCCATACCTCTTTTTTCAAGCTCGTTTCTGTACGCATTGACTCTTTCATTTATGTCATCAACACTCATCGCGCCAGTATCGACATAGAATACCACATCTGCTTTGGTATTAGGAGTTCCGTTCTCATAGCTGCCTATAGCCCCCGAAACCTCTCCCCTGGACTCCATGAGGCCTTTCAATATGCCGCTTTTTATCGGTACCTCTATATTCGTACCAGCAAGCCTGGCCACGTAGAAGTTGTCCCCGGGCTTTCTCTCTGCCGCATAAAGATCGGTACTTACGCCCTTCTGGACGAGGAAGTATCCACCCAGTGTTATGTCTACCTGACCGTCCTGCATTTCGAGAACATCGACCTTGATCAGCTTTGTAAGCCTGTCGATAAGCGTATTGCGCCGATCCCTGTAATCGCTGGCTGTATCGCCCGATACCTCATTCTTCAGGATAGTGACATTGAGCTTGGCGATTTCCCTGGTGATTTCATTTATCTCATCTATCCGGACTATGATCTCGGTATTGAGGTCATTCTGAAGCCTGTCCAACTGGGCTCCCATATGGTTTATCTGCTGGACCAGAGCTTCACTTCTTTGTCTCACCAGTGCTCTGACTGTCAGGCTGTCAGGCTCCTTGGCCAGCTCCTGCCACGCATCCCAGAACCGGTTCAGAACATTCTGCAGGCCGGATTCCATTGGCTCAGCCATTATCGCCTGCAAATCCACATATGTTTTCTGGCGGGTTTCCCA
>DGEE01000154.1:4884-20052 GCA_002385815.1 Hungateiclostridiaceae bacterium UBA3934 | reverse complement strand
AGCCCGGCACGTGTCAGCACGGTCTCAACAGGTCCGTTCTTTATCATGGCCTGCTGCCTGACGTACCCCGGTGTATTGACATTCGCAATATTATGACCGGTAACATAAAGCCCCCGTTCATTGACCATAAGGCCGGACCGGGCTATTTCATAACTGGCAAAACTTACTCCCATATTTCCTCCTATAGCTTTACATCGAAGAGATTCCTTTTTCCAGGATCATTCGACTGACCGGATTTTCCGTACAGATCCCCTGAAGATCCGGCATTTGAAAGAATATTGACCGAAAAATCGATATAATCAAGAGAATTCTTTATCAGCTTGGCATTCAGATCATTGGAATCCTTCAGATCCCTGAATATCCCGGTCATCTTTTTCTGACACTCCGACAACTCCTCTGACTGATCCTTCGGAAGTACTTTCTCGAGCTCGGTGACATTGATATCGTCAGCATTCATCCCCAGTTCTTCTGAGAGCAGCGCAACGAGTTTCTCCCGGGTCTCCTCCAGCCTGGCGAGCTGGAGAATCATGGATTGCTCTACCTTTGTGATGCCCTCGAGTTCGGTGACCTTTCCTTTGACGATCACATCTGTTTTCTCGCGCGACAGCTTGAGCAAACCTTCATATATCGCCGCTTCTTTATCGAGTATCTCAATGAGTTTTTTTATCGTGCCGTTATCCAAAGTACCACCACCTGCCATAACCGATAGGACTGTCCGGGAAAAAAAGAGGAGCTTTCCACTCCCCGGTTCGTCATGCTTTCCTGTCAAAAACACTCCTTATGACCTTGTCGGCGACATCACGTGCTTTTACATCGTATTGGCCCGCCTCGATGCTTCCGCGGATAGTGTCCACCTTTTCCTTCCGGATATCAGGCACTTCTCTCAATGCCCTGAGGACCGTCTGGAAATCCTTTGCCTCATTGGATATCGACAGGACATCCTTTTTAGAGGCGGCACCTCCACTCCTCCTGATTTTATTTATCTTCTGTGATCCATATATGCCGGTTATTTTTGGCACATCTCCTGGTATCCTCATACAACCCACTCATCCTTAAATCTAAGATTTCTTTATTGTTCAAATAGTATATCGGTATAATCCGCTCATTTATTAACTGGCAAATTATTTACCTTTTTCATATTCTTTATTCAAATACCTCATACCCAGTGACTTTCTCTCAGAGGTGCTCCTGCTGTCCAGATCCAGCTTCATCTGGCTCGCTGCTGATTTGAAGCCTGATGCCAGGTTCCTTTCACAGTCCGGACAGAATCTGCCGGTTTTTATGGAGCGCCCGCAGTTCTCACACTCCAGTACCAGGTTCCCCTCGTCATTTGCTATTTCCAGCCTTCCTTCTCTCAGGAATCTTTTGATCATTTCGACGCTTATCTCCAGTTCGGTGGAAACCTGAGTCAGGCTGGCCCCGGGATTCTCGTAAAGGTATTTCTTTACTCTCTGAAAATCCTCTTCCTCCTTTTCCCTGCAAGCCGGACAAATAGGCGCCCCGCCTATGTAGTTAAAAATCTTCCCGCATTTTCTGCAATTTCTGACATCTGGCATGAAAACCCCTCCCTGATCTACTTTCTCCCTGTAGCAACCACTACAGCAAATACTTTCACTGCGCCTGCCTGCTTAAGCACTCTGCTGCACTCTTCAAGAGTAGAACCTGTGGTCAGTATATCGTCGACCAGCAAGATCGACTTCCCGTTTACTTTTTTGGGCAGTTTCACAGAAAAAGCACCTCTTACATTCTGGTTTCTCTTCTGTCTGTCCAAAAGGCTCTGGGATTCTGTGTACCGCTCTCTTTTCAGTACCTTCGAACATTCCCGCAGTTTTATGAGCCTGCTGAGCGCCTTCGATATCAGATACGCCTGATTGTACCCTCTTATAAACTCCTTATGCTTGTGCAGCGGCACACTCATGACCATATCGTATTCCTTGATATTTGTCAGTTTATTCAGCTTGTCAGCGATCAGCCTCGCATAAGTTCTGTAGTATCCGGGCTTGTTGTAAAACTTGAACCGGATAAGCGATTCTTTGACCATGCCTGTGTATTCAAATACGCTCAATGCCCCATCGCAGTAGTTTTCTTCATCCTCCTGCCACGGCCTGATTATCGCGCTGTCGGAGAACGGCAGCTTTGTGAAGCATGAACCGCATATATGGATCACAGCGCTGTAATCCAGTATTTGCCCGCAAAAGATGCATTTAGGGGGGTATATCAGGTTCAATACACTTTCGAACAGCTTCAATCGCCGTCAGCCCACTTTCTCTATATTATATCGGCATATGCCGAGAAAGTTATTAGCTTGTCCGCGAGACCGGAATAACGTAAGGTCTCTCTTTTGTTTCCAACCATCCCGAGCAAGATATCTTCGTCCCCCACAAGGACCACCATTTCCCTCGCCCGTGTCACGGCTGTGTAAAGCAGATTCCTTGTCATTAGTACTTCCGGTCCCGGAAAGATCGGCATGACGACCACAGGGAATTCCGAGCCCTGGCTTTTGTGTATCGTAACGGCAAAGGAAGGCTCCAGTTCGTCGAGGATGCTGTAGTCATAGACGACCATCCTGTCATCGTCGAACAGGACACTTACCTCCATCCCGTCATCATCTATTTCTATGACAGTCCCCATGTCTCCATTGAAAACACCGGTCCCGTCGATGCCGGCATTCCCCGGCTTCTCCCATCTGAGGCTGTAATTGTTTTTTATCTGCATTACTCTGTCGCCTTCTCTGAGAGTGTATATCTTCGATGCCTTCTCCGCCTTTTTCCCGTCCTGCGGATTCAGCGCCTTCTGCAGTTCGACGTTCAGGTTGACCACACCGGCGGGACCCTTTTTTGTCGGCGAAAGCACCTGTATGTCCTTCACCGGATCGAGGCCGTATGTATCAGGCAGTCTTCTTGCGCAAAGGTCTATGACGGTCCGCACTATGTTTTCCTGCCCATTTCTTGTCAGGAAGAAGAAGTCCTTGTCTTTCGCATTGAGGACAGGAGCTTCACCTCTGTTTATCCTGTGTGCGTTAACTATGATCAGGCTCTCTTCAGCCTGTCTGAATATCTCAGTGAGCCGCACCGTCCTGATACCGCTGCAGCTGATGATATCAAGCAGCACTCTGCCTGCCCCCACGGACGGCAACTGATCCGCATCCCCTACCAAGATAAGTCTTGCTCCCGGCGGTACTGCTTTCAGCAGGTGGTTCATAAGCAGTATGTCCACCATGGACATTTCGTCTATTATCACTGCATCAGCCTCTATGGGATTCTGCTCGTTCCTCTGGAAGATCAGCTCGCTTTCATCAGTGGTATATCCTATCTCGAGCAGCCTGTGTATCGTCCTGGCTTCATAGCCTGTCGCTTCAGTCATTCGTTTTGCCGCCCTTCCCGTAGGCGCTGCAAGGGCTGCCCTGCATCCGTACTCCGCCAGCAACTGCAGTATACATTTGATGATTGTCGTCTTTCCTGTGCCGGGACCGCCTGTTATGACCATCACACCATTCAGCATTGCTTCACGCACTGCTTCCCTCTGCATGGGATCCAGCAGCAGGCCCTCTTTCTGCTCGAATTTGCTGATTTTCTCATCCAGATCCCCAAGGTCTCTGTCGAAGCTTGTCCGGGACAGGCTCAGCAGCCGTCGGCTTACCCCAAGCTCTGCACTGTGGAATGCGGACAGATAAACATTGCACTGTTCCCCGTTTCTCTCTGTCTGTACGACTTTGTCAAACAGCAGAGACACTAGTGCGTCCTCTATATCCAGATCCGGAATCCCGAGCAAACGGGCTGTGTACTGCTTCACCATACTTTCAGGCAGATACGTGTGTCCATTGGATGCCGCATGGCTCAATATATACTTGATCCCGCTTTTGATACGGAAACGGGAATCAGGATCGACGCCAAGCTTCATAGCTATCCTGTCGGCTGTTTTGAAGCCTATGCCAAACACGTCCTCGCAAAGCCTGTAGGGATTTTCCCTGATCATTGCCACAGATTTGTCGCCATACTCTCTGTAAATCTTTATACAGACCGCCGGATTTACACCGTATTCCTGCAGGAACATCACCACGTCCTGCAATCCCCTCTGCTCATTCAGGATCTGGCCGATGCTCATGGCCTTTGTAAGGCTGATGCCCTTTATCTCTGACAGCCGGTGGGGCTCCCTTGCGATTATATCCAGCGAGGACGTACCGAACCGCTCCACAATTTTTCTGGCTGTTGCAGGACCGACTCCCTTCACTATTCCTGACGCCAGGTATTTCTCTATTGCATCAACGGTACGAGGCAGCACCTTTTCATACAGCTCCACCTTGAACTGGTCGCCGTAATCAGGATGCTTCACCCATCTGCCGTTTGCTTTTATGGTTTCGCCTTCGTTTATGAAAGGCATATACCCGACGGCAGTGATTACCTTTCTTCCCGAAAGTATTTCACAGACCGTGTAGCCGTTCGCCTCGTTTTTGTATATTATATCTTCTATGATACCTTCAACCAGTGTAAGATCCATTTCCTCGCGTTTCTATGCCATTTAACCGCAATGGCTTCCAGAAAATATAGATACTTATAGTATATATCACTTTTGCCGGAGTGAAAAGAGACAGGGCAGGACTGCATTTCTTCGTTATGCAGCATCGGGATGCGATCGGTAAAGGGTTTGAACGGTTTTATTATTGGGCTTCTTTCACATGATCTGTCAATATTTTATCCATTTCAGCCAGTTTAAAGACTTCGATGCCTGGATATGCATTCTGCAGCTTTTCCAGAAGCATATACGTGTTGTCGGAAGAATCCGTATCCACTACGGCAATCTTCGCATCTGACAACAGCCTGCCTGCCATATCCTTTTTGACAGCACTTCTTACGATATACTCAATATGTTCCTCCGCATTCCGCACGAGCAGTATGATCCTGACCTTCGGCCGCCGGTCTCTCACCCGGCAGCGTATCGATTCGGCAATACTGAGGATAAGCACCAAAAGACCGTATACTGCCAATATGTATATCAGACACCCGACAGCATCGTACAGCATCATACCGCCTCCAAATATCCTTCAGATTAATATATTCATTAGATAACCTGAACGTTACTTGGCTTCAGGTGTATCGTCCGACTTAATGTTAAATAATTTGTCACATTGTGGTATAATATTATCACATACCATATGTGATCAGGAGGATGCGGAGTGCTGAAGCTGAAACTTTCACAGCTGAAACCTGGTATGCGGTTGGCAAAGGATGTTATCTTGCCGGACGGCAGGCTATTGCTGCTGGCCGGCTTTGTTGTCAAGCCGATGTACCTCAGAAAGCTTGAAGCCTTCAAGGTGGAGTATGTATATGTGGAAGAAGGTTATTTCGAGCCAATAGATGAATTGGAAGAAGAAAGGCTTTACAGCCACGCTGCTGCCACAATAAAGAGTATATTCGCGATGACCAGCAGGAACAGGGATACAGACATCATACCGGTCAAAGATACAGTCAATGATATTCTGAACAAGGTTATGGAAAATGAGACTGTAATGCTGCAGCTGACCGGGATAAGAGATATTGACAACTATACATTCCTTCATTCAGTGGATGTGTGCATATATTCGATCATAATCGGCAAAAAACTCGGGTATGGGAAAGATCCGCTGATGACACTTGGCATGGGAGCGATACTTCATGATATCGGCAAATGCAAAGTGCCCATCGACATCCTGCAAAAGCCGGACAAGCTCTCTGACGAGGAATTCCATCAAATGAAGCTGCATACCGTATATGGCTGTGAAATAATAAAAAACTCATACCAGCTCGGGACAAAGATTGCGAATATCGCATTCCAGCATCATGAAAAGTGGGATGGCAGCGGATATCCGATGGGTATATCAGAGAATGGGATCGATCCGCTGTCAAGGATCGTCGCCCTGGCCGATGTCTATGATGCGCTGACATCCGACAGGGTATACAAGAAACGCGAACTGCCGCATGTAGCGGCAGAATATATAAAAAACAATTCGGGTACTCTTTTCGATCCGTTCATCGTCGATCTCTTTGTGGAAAGCATAGCAATGTACGCAGAAGGTACTCTTGTGCTCCTGAGCACAGGCGAAGTCGGTAGCGTCGTGTCTCCGGGCAAAATCGGTGAATCAAGACAGAAAATCTGTGTATTCTCCAACAAAGCCGGCCCGCCGGTGCTGCAGCCGTATATCGTCGATCTGAACAAACACTCCGACGTAGAGATCGTTGAAGTCTTTGTATAACAGGGATTTCTTAACAGACATCATTTTTAACTGAAAATGCCCCAACAATCTTTTTTATATGTATTTGGCTTCTTCACGGAGTATTTCCGCCTTGTCAGTCTTCTCCCACGGCAGGTCGATATCGTTGCGTCCGAAATGTCCATATGCCGCAGTCTGTTTATATATAGGTCTTCTGAGATCCAGATCCCTTATGATGGCAGCAGGTCTCAGATCAAAATGCTTCCTGACCAGCTGTACGATCTTCTCCTCAGGTATCGTCCCGGTACCAAAAGTATCAACAAATATCGATACCGGATTGGCCACTCCTATGGCGTATGCCAGCTGGATCTCCAGTCTGGCTGCCAAACCTGCTGCCACAAGATTCTTCGCTGCATATCGGGCAGCATACGCAGCAGAACGGTCTACCTTTGTCGGATCCTTGCCCGAGAATGCCCCTCCACCATGCCTTGCATAACCGCCATATGTATCGACGATAATCTTCCTGCCGGTAAGACCTGAGTCCCCCTGGGGTCCGCCCACGACGAATCTGCCCGTGGGATTGATGAGAAATTTTGTACTGCTGTCTATCAGTTCTGAAGGCACAACTTCCCTGATCACATTCTTGATTATATCCTGTTCGATCCTCTCGCGAGAGATCCCGTCCTCATGCTGTGAGGAAATTACCACTGTATCGATTCTGACAGGCTTGTCCCCGTCATATTCAACCGTCACCTGCGATTTTCCATCGGGCTTGAGATAGGCGATCACACCCTGCTTCCGTACCTCTGCCAGCTTCCTCGCAAGCCTGTGAGCCAATGAAACAGGCAAGGGCATCAATTCGGGAGTCTCATTGCAGGCGAACCCGAACATCATTCCCTGGTCACCGGCACCAATGGCCTCGATCTGCAAGTCTTCCATTTCACCTTTCTTTGCCTCAAGTGCCTTGTCTACTCCCATTGCTATGTCACCGGATTGCTCGTCGATGGAAACCAGGACTGCACAGGTATAGCCGTCAAATCCATGATCTGAACTGTCGTACCCGATCTCAAGTATCGTATCCCTGACCACTTTGGGTATGTCCACATTGCAGTTTGCCGTTATTTCTCCCATGACCAGGACCATTCCGGTGGTTATCGCAGTCTCACATGCGACTCTGGCATATGGATCCTTTGCATAAAAAGCATCAAGCACCGCATCGGAAATCTGGTCACAGATCTTGTCCGGATGTCCCTCTGTGACGGACTCCGAGGTAAAGAATTTTTTCGACATTTACAGCTCTCCTCTCGCCTGGAAAAAATCCTTACAGATATCATGCACCTGCAAAGATCGCCTCAAATTCGTGACCTTCCAGCTTCTCTTTCTCCAGAAGCGCCTCAGCGACCTTGTGGAGCGCATTGATATGTTCCTTGAGTATGGAAACTGTCTTTTCATAGGCAGTATCAATAATATTCTTGATTTCCTTGTCGATGATGGCTGCCATTTCCTCACTGTAGCTTTTGGTATGCCCGAAGTCACGACCGATGAACACTTCGCCATTATCATCGAAAACCATGTTGCCCAGTGTCTCACTCATCCCGTATTTAATTATCATATTTCTGGCTATGCCGTTGGCATGCTTGAGGTCATGGGAGGCTCCGGTGCTGATCTCACCGAGTACGATGTCCTCAGCCGCACGCCCGCCCATAAGGATGATGATCTCCTCCATGAGCTGGGATTTCGTATGATATGATTTATCCTCATCGGGTTTATGCGCAGTATAGCCTCCTGCGCGCCCTGACGGTATTATCGATACCCTGTCGACCTTGTTGGTGGAAGAAGCCACCTTCACAGCAATGGCATGGCCGGCCTCGTGATAAGCTGTAAGCTTCTTTTCCTTCTCGCTCATGACCTTGCTCTTCTTTTCAGGACCAACGACTACCTTGAACGTAGCTTCCTTTATCTGTTCCATTTCGATGCGTTTTTTGTTTTGACGCGCTGCGAGAAGTGCAGCCTCATTGAGCAGGTTTTCCAGGTCCGCACCTGTGAAACCGGGAGTGCTCTTCGCCAGTTCGTCCAGCTTCACGTCCGATCCCAGAGGCTTGCCCCTGGCATGTACCTTCAGGATAGCTTCACGGCCCTTTATATCAGGCAATCCCACATATATCCTCCTGTCGAACCTTCCCGGTCTCAGCAATGCGGGATCCAGTATGTCAGGTCTGTTTGTCGCTGCCAGTATGATGACGCCTTCATTCACACCGAAGCCGTCCATCTCCACAAGCAACTGGTTCAGTGTCTGTTCACGCTCGTCATGGCCTCCTCCCAGTCCTGCTCCCCTGTGTCTGCCTACTGCATCTATCTCATCTATGAAAACCATGCACGGGGCACTCTTTTTCGCCTGTTCGAAAAGATCACGGACTCTTGAGGCACCTACACCGACGAACATTTCAACAAAGTCCGATCCGCTTATGCTGAAGAACGGAACTCCGGCTTCTCCGGAAACGGCCCTTGCGAGCAATGTTTTACCTGTACCGGGCGGCCCTACCAGCAAAACGCCTTTAGGTATCCTGGCACCTAATTCTATAAATTTTTTGGGGGATTTGAGAAATTCTACGATTTCCTTCAGTTCTTCCTTTTCTTCATCTGCTCCGGCCACATCTTCGAATGTGACTTTTCTCTTTTCGTCAGTGCTGATCCTGGCACGACTTTTCCCGAAGGACATCACCCGGTTGCCGCCTCCGGCCTGGGACTGCTGAAGGAAGAACACCCAGAATATCACGAATATCACTATAAGACCCAGTGTAGGCAGGATCGATATCCACCAGGGCGCCGTCGGCGGCCTCTGTACTCTGAAATCCTTGACCTGCCCGTTTTTCCACGCTTCGGTCACCATGTCGGTGAATGAATCCACCGATGATATATAGACCACATATTCTTTTGTTTTCGATCCCTTGTTTGGAGTGATCAGTTCTACTGTTGCCTCGTCAGCTTTGAGAGTTATGCTCTGCACATTGCTGTTCTCGATCTGTGAAAGCAGCTGTGTATAGCTAAGCTGTGCCGGATTTCCGGTGCTGGTATAAATCATCACCAGAAACATCGCCAACACGAATATCACTATATAAAAACTCAAACCTTTAAAATATTTCAAATATCTCCCTCCCGGACCCACTATGGCTAAATCTGCTTTCCAGATTATAATATATTAACATAAACCCTTAATAAACTCAATAAACACAGGGTCCAACACATATATACCACCAGCGCCGCAGTTTTGTCTGTGCGGTCACAGTTCTTTTTCATATATTTCTTCCTTAAGCGTACACACATCAGGCAAATTACGGTATCTGCCCGCATAGTCGAGGCCGTAACCAACTATGAATTTGTCCGGCACTTCTATCCCGTTGTATTCGATCTCAATCTCGATCTTCCGCCTGGATGGCTTGTCAAACGCAGTACAGACCTTGACGCTCTTCGGTCCTCTCGTGTTGAAAAGGTCCTTGAGGTGACTCAGAGTAAGGCCTGTGTCAACAAGGTCCTCCACAATCAGAACATGCTTGCCGACAATGTCGAGATCGATATCCTTTATTATACGTACAACACCTGAGGACCTTGTGGATGCTCCGTAGCTGGATACCGCTATGAGATCCATATCCACAGGTATAGTTATTTCCCTCATCAAATCGGCCAGAAAAATGAAACCGCCCTTCAGCACTCCCACAAGAACGAGATCCTCTCCCGCGTAATCCTCAGATATACGTTTGCCCAGTGACTTTACCATTTCGCTTATCTGTTCCCGCGGCACCAAAACCTCTTCAATATCTTTCATCATTGTCATGACCCCTCCGATTGAATTCGATTTTCAATACTTTTTTAGTATTTTCAGTTACCTTGAATTTATCACTTATTTTATATCCTATAACCCATACCGTCTCATTTCCATAACATATGAGCGGGATACGACTGCGCATCTCCCGCGGTATTTTGCTGTCGATGAAGAACTCCTTGAGTTTTTTAGTGCCGCCGGATCCAAGGGGCTTGAAAATATCTCCGTTCCGACGATTTCTTATATGTATTCCCTTTTTCAGCAAGTCATAATCAAAATATTGCACGTAAGGATTATACCCCAGCGATTTATATTTATCAATACTCAGGGGCTGATGCAGCGAGGTCGTCAGATCCGCGCCGACCTCCGGGATCGGTGTTGTTCCCGGGATCGCTGCCTGCCTGGAAAATTCTTCGACCTGCAGATTTTTCTCCGCAGGATCTCCGGCGGTGAATACCTTCAGGATACCATATGAAACGGATGCCCTGATACCCCGGGGCAGTTCGGCCTGTGTCCCGGTAATGCCTTTTCCGACAAGGTCTGCCAGGGCCTGATAATGAGTGCTGCCTACTCCTTTGGCACTGCCTGCCGCATGTATGACAGCCTGCCTGAGGACACGCATCAGTATCGCCGGATCCAAGCTCTGCAGTTTACCGATATCCATACTGACTGAACCCTCTCTGCTTTCGCACAGGGCCTGCCTGTAGGCTCCGCCTGCGCATTTTTCCATGAACCGCTGGTCAGCAGCAGTGTTTTCTGCCAGCCTGCAAAGGCTGTTGATGATGTTGGCGCCGAAGTTTTCATTTATATATGGGAATAATCCGAGCCGCACTTTATTGCGGGTATATTCCTGTGTCAGATTGCTGCTGTCGGTCCTCGGTTGCAGACCGGCGGCCTTGCAGTAATGCTCGATCTCTTCCCTGTCTGCGGAAAGGAGCGGTCTTATGATATTCCCTCTGGCGTATTCCATCCCGCAGAGACCCGCAGCTCCGGTCCCCCTGATTATGTTCAGCATGACTGTTTCCGCCTGGTCGTTCCTGTTGTGTGCCACTGCGATCTTAGCTGCACCTGTGGCTTCTGCATGCCTGTTGAATTCACGGTAGCGTATTTCCCTGCCGGCTTCCTCGATTGAAATGCCAAGTCCTGCTGCGGCCGCCGCCACATCCGTGCGCAGGATATGCAGTGGTATACCCAGTTCTCTGCACAGGTCTGCAGTATATCGTTCATCCGCATCTGCTTCTTCACCGCGCAGCATATGATTCACATGGACGGCATGGAGCTTTACTCCGAGCTCGGACCGCAGAGAATGGAGCACATGGATAAGGCAGACAGAGTCAGCCCCTCCTGACACGCCTGCTACAACACCTTCGCCAGGCTCGATCAGGCTGTTGGCAAGAATGATATCCTGTATCTTCTTCTGGAATTTCCGGATATAATCATTATTGATAGACTTCATCTCTTTCCAAATTAGCAAACTTAGTATAATTACCAAACCATTTGAGATAGACCGTACCTGTCGATCCGTTCCTGTGTTTGGCGATGATCACTTCGGCTATGTTCTTCTTCTCAGTGTCCGGGTTATAATAGTCGTCCCTGTAAAGGAACATGACTATGTCGGCATCCTGTTCTATGGCGCCGGACTCCCTCAGGTCGCTGAGCATCGGCCGATGATCGTTCCTGGACTCCGGACCCCTGCTCAGCTGTGACATGGTTATTACCGGCACATTGAGTTCTTTTGCCAGTATTTTAAGCGAACGGGATATTTCCGATACTTCCTGCTGTCTGTTTTCCGCTCTTCCTCTTCCACGCATAAGCTGCAGATAGTCGATCACCACGAGTCCGAGTCTCTTTTCAAGCTTGAGCCTCCTGCACTTTGCCCTGATATCCATCACTGAGACACCAGGCGTATCATCTATATATATAGGCGCCTCTGACAAAGGTCCCAGGGCTTTTGCTATCTTGTTCCAGTCTTCATCATCGAGCTTGCCTGTCCTCATCTTATGGCTGTCGACCATGACCTCACTGCACAACATCCTGTTGACCAGCTGGTCCTTCGACATCTCAAGGTTGAACAGGGCTACCGGCACATGTTTCTGGACTGCTGCATACTGGGCGATGTTCAGTGCCATAGCTGTCTTGCCCATGCCCGGACGGGCCGCTATCAGTATCAGGTCCGAATTCTGCAGTCCGGCAGTTTTCATATCCAGATCCGTAAATCCTGTTGGTATGCCGGTTATGGGACTTTTGCTGTTGTAGAGCTCCTCGAGTCTGTTGAATGTCTCAAGGAGCACGTCTTTGATATGAGTAAATCCCTGGGTGCTTCTTCTCTCAATTATGTCGAATATGCTCTTCTCAGCCTTATCCAGTACATATTCAGCTTCTTCTGTGGCTTCATAGCTCATCCCCGAGATCTCTGATGCCGCTTTTATCAGTTTGCGCAGCAGTGATTTTTCCTCGACGATTTTCGCATAATGTCTTGCATTTGCAGTAGTAGGCACCGCACTGGTTATGCTGGCAAGATAGTCCATACCGCCTACAGCTTCCAGCGTCCCTCTCTGCTGCAACTGCTCGGTTACGGTTATTATGTCCACCGGACCGGCTTTTTCTACTATATCAGTAATGGCCTCACATATTTCCCTGTGGTCTTCTCTGTAAAAATCTGAGCTCCTGATAAGCTCCGTCACTGTCGGGATCACATCGGAATCGAGCAGCATACAGCCTAGCACTGCCTGTTCCGCCTCAATATTATGAGGTGGCACCATTCCCAAGGCATTTATATCCACTTTACGACCCCTCCGGTTATTCGTTCTCTATTCTGACCCTCAGTTTGCTGCTGACCTCAGGATACAGCTTCACATCGATCTCATATGACCCGGTTGCCCTGATCGCGTCAGGCATCACTATCTTTTTCCTGTCAATATCCAGACCGAAGTCTTCTTTCAGCTTGTCAGCAATATCCTTGCCCGTTATCGACCCGAAAAGTTTTCCGGTGTCACCTGTTTTTGCCTTTATAACGATCTCTATGCTCCTGAGCTTTTCAGCCAGTTTCTTTGCCTGCGCCAGCTCACGATCCTTCTTGACCTTTTCAGCTTCTTTTCTGGTCTTCATCATGTTGAGATTGCTTTGGTTTGCCTCAACAGCCAGACCCCTTGGAAATAAAAAATTCCTGGCATAACCGTCGCTGACATTAACCAGGTCATCCTTTTTCCCCAGTCCTCTGACATCCTGCTTCAATATGACTTTCATATGAACCTCCGGTTTTAAGTTTTCGGTTTTGCCATCTCTTCTTTATAATTCATTATAGCATATTTTAATCTCTCTTTTGCATCATTTATATCCGCGTCAGCAAGCTGTGCTCCTGCAACCGACAGGTGCCCGCCGCCGCCTAGCTTTTCGAGTATCATCTGCACATTTATGTCGCCCAGTGACCTGCCGCTTATCCAGATTTCATCATCGACTCTGCTCAGTACGAACGATGCAGATATTCCAGACAGGTTCAGCAGTTCATCCGCCGCCTTTGGCGCTATCAGCTGCGGATCGTCGATATCCGGCCCGCAAACTGATATGGCTATTTCGCCATCTACCAGTTCAGCATTGCTGACCACGGAGGAAATCTTCGAATAGGTCCCGATGTCATTCTGGAAAAGCTTCTTGACCGCCACCGTATCGACCCCCTGCCTTCTCAGGAAGGATGCTGCCTCAAATGTCCTCACACCTGTTTTGAAAGTAAAGTTTTTCGTGTCGATAACTATGCCGGCATACAGGGCTTCGGCTTCGAGCTGATCGAGCTTCAGATTCTCATCTATGTACTGGATGACTTCAGTGACCAGTTCACACGTGGATGATGCATAGGGCTCCTGATATGTCAGTACAGTGTCCTGTATATAATCCGCACCTCTTCTGTGATGATCTATCACAACTATTTGCCTGCCGTTGGCGATCAACTCCGGTTCTTCGGTGAAACTTCCGCGGTGGGTGTCCACGATGATGATCAGAGTTTTCCTGCCCAGGAGTTCCCTGGCTTCGCTCCCGGTCACAAACAGGTTCGCATATTCATCTTCACTGTTTATCCTGTCCACCAGCTTCTCGATGGTGGGATTCAGCCTGTTCAGTACTATGTATGCATTTTTGTCCCTGCTTCTGACTACTCTGTAAAGGCCCAGCGAAGCGCCCAGCGAATCAATGTCGCCGTTTTCATGTCCCATGATGATCACATTGTCTGCCTGATCTATGAGTTCACGCAGCGCATATGCAATGACCCTGGCTTTTACCTTCGTTCTCTTCTCCAGCTCCCTGGTCTTTCCACCGAAGAAACTGAAGTTCTCTCCATTTTTCAATACCACCTGGTCACCGCCCCTGCCCAGTGCCAGGTCGATGGAAGCCGCAGCATAGTTGAGGTTTTCCGACAGTGTCCCGCCGTTCAGTCCAAAACCAAGGCTGAGGGTGACAGGAATTTTGTTTCCTATATTTATTTCCTTTACGATGTCCAGTATGTCAAACTTCTTCTCCTCCAGCTCTTTCATGTACTTCTGTTCGAAAATGAACAGATATTTGTCTCTCTCGTATTTTTTGATTATGCCGTTGGTGAAGGACATCCACTGGACCACTCTTTTATCAATCTCAGCCAGCATCTGCGGTTTGACCGGATCCTCCATGCTCTGCATAAGATCATCATAATTGTCTATAACGAATATGCCGGCGACTATCTTCTCATCGGCATATGTTTGCTTCAGCCTGACAAGTTCGGTTGTATCGATGAAGTAAAGGATCAGCATGCTTCCTGATGCATCCTGCTGATCGCGCCTGGCAATGCTGCACAGTACATTGTAATGGCGCTCGTTCATATATATCTGTCTGGATATCGGCATGAACTTCTGCTCAGTATTATTGGCCTGAAGTTCGCTGCGTATCTCGTCCACGACATTCCTGACCGTGTTCTCGAATGTGTCCGTCTGCTCGGAAATATCTCTGAATGAAGCGTTATACCAAATGATAGATCCGTCGAGCTCTGCTATGACCAACGGCATTGGAAAATTGAGCAAGGTATCCTTTGTAGCCGTGTCGATATTGAGATTCAGATTCTCAATAAAATCAGATATTTCAACCTTCCGCCTGTAGTTTGTCCTGAAATTGTGCCAGGCCAGGTAAGCAAACAATACAA
>DGEE01000154.1:1142-4743 GCA_002385815.1 Hungateiclostridiaceae bacterium UBA3934 | reverse complement strand
CAGGATTATCCAAATGTGGACACTTACCTGCGGAATCAGTCTGCTAAGAATTTTCTTGCTATCCATATCCTCAAAAAAAGGGTGCCCCCTTCTCATTTCTCCTTTCTTCTGCTGCTGCCCAGATGCCTTGAAAGCTCGGACAGATCACCGTAATACTTTTCAACGTCATTGTTTTCCACAAGTCCAAGGCGGACCTTGTTCTGTATCTTCATTTCAACGGCATTATAGCTGACACCCAGCCGCTTGCCAAGCAGGTAGCTTATGAGGATGATGTTCGAAAGCACATCACCAACTGCCTCGTGAAGCTCTTCACGGACACCGCTTGCCAGCACCTTGAAAAGGTCCGCCAGATCTGCAAGCAACTGGCTCTTCAGCCACTCGATGATCTTTATGTTCCTGGTTATATCGATTTCCTTCTCAGGCAATGCCATACGCTCATCTCCCAATCCGGTTTGCTATTATTTTACCATATTGTGGTATTTCCTGCATCAGATTTTATACTGTTTCAGATACCGGATAGGAGCCTAGCACCTTAAAAAATGAAGTTTTTCTTTTCACCATTGTCAGAGCATCTCTCAGGTCGTCTTCGTCCCTGTGTCCCAGTACATCCACGAAAAATATGTATCTGCCCAGTCTGTTCTTGGCAGGTCTCGATTCAATGCGGGTCATATTTATATCCCAGAGATTGAATATCTCCAATATCCTGTAAAGGCTTCCCGGCTTATCTTCTGTGGAAAAAATAATCGATGTTTTGTCATTCCCGGTTTTTTCCGCATCTTCACTGCCCAGAACGACGAACCGTGTGAAGTTGCTGTCATGATCCTGGATATCCTCCCTCAGGATCTCCAGTCCATATACCTCGGCCGCCGCCCTGGAACCAATGGCCGCCGTATCACCTGAGCTTGCCGCCGCCTCTTCGGCAGCAGCCGCTGTGCTGCAGGAAGCCTTAATCACAGCATCCGGCAGCTGTTCCGCCAGGAATCTCCTGCACTGCCCCAGGGGCTGTGGATGCGACAGGACCACTTTTATGTCTGAAATGTCTGTCCCCTTTTTCGCCAGCAGATGTTCTCTCACAGGAATGATCACCTCAGCCCGTATCCACAGACCGTTATCCTGTGACATCATATCCATGGTCGCATTCACAGCACCTTCGATGGAGTTTTCTATGGGCACGATGGCTTCGTCCAGCTTCCCTTCCTGCATTGCTGCGAAAATGTCCGGTATCGTAGGATAGTCCCGGGATATATATGGTGTCTCACCTATGTATTTTTTCATCGCCTCATGAGAAAATGTTCCCCTGGGGCCAAGATAACCGATTTTTTTCATATACTCCGGTCCCCTTTGCAAATCCTGTTTGCATATTCGTCTGGTTCGTGTATACAGCGTATATATAATACACCAAAAATTTCGTTTTTCCAACCTGGTTGCCAGGCAGACGAAAAGTTTAATGAATCCTGTTTCGTTTCTCACCCTGTGGGTAAATATATATCGAAGAGACAACAAGCCCGGAGCTTTGGTTATAACTCGCGGAAGTGGAAAAGCCAACAGGTTGTCCTACTGATAGTATAGAAAATGCAGCAGGAGAAGCACAAGAAGACACAACTAATTTTCCCAACCTCCAAACTGCTCAATGAGAGCAGGGCAGCGGCCGGATCACTAAGTTATAATATCCGGTCGTTTGCTGTATGTGCATCTTTTGGAGGTCTTAATAAAAACCCCTCCCGATCCGCGCCGGATCTGAAGAGGGGCTTGTTTCTGCTTTATTCGGCTGTGAACGGCAGCAGTGCAATAGTTCTCGCCCTTTTGATCGCAGTCGTCAACTGGCGCTGATGCTTTGCACAATTGCCTGAAATCCTTCTCGGAAGGATCTTTCCTCTTTCCGAAATGTACTTTCTCAGTTTTGCAACTTCTTTATAATCTATTTCGGTAACCTTGTCCACACAGAAAGCACAGACTTTTCTTCTGGATCTTCTTCTTGCAGGGCCTCTGTTTTCGCCCCTGTCATACTCTCTGCCGCCTTTATTATCCTTTTTCCCTGACATGCAAACGCCTCCTTTCACACTACTGATACAGGATATCTGTTCCTGTGCTGTTGCCTGTCGATAAGGTCACTTTTCAGAAAGGCAGATCATCATCGTCTGTCTGGAAGAAGCCCACGTCGTCATTCTGTCCTTCAGCCGGAGCAGGTGCATAACCCGGTCCACCGGTCTGGCCATACGGGGATCCTCCATCCGTTCTGCGGGAATCTGCAAAATGCACCTCATCAGCGATCACTTCCGTAATATAGTGCTTTTTGCCCTCGTTGTCGTCCCAACTCCTGTTTTGCAGACTTCCGACCACAGCGACCCTCATCCCTTTGGTGAAATATTTGCTGCAGAACTCTGCCTGATTCCTCCAGGCAACTATATTGATGAAATCTGCCTGCTTTTCTTCTCCAGGTTTGGAAAACCTTCTGTCCACTGCAAGGGTAAAAGTACATCTGGGTATGTTGCTCGCAGCAGTATACCTCAATTCGGGATCCCTTGTCAGTCTGCCCATCAAAATGACCTTATTCATAAAACCACCCTGTTATCATTTTTTAATAATCATATACTTGAGTATTCCGTCCGTGATCTTGAGTATCCTTTCAAACTCACGCGGAAAATCAGGCTGCGCGCTGAAATCGACAAGCACATAATAGCCCTCGTTCTTGTCGGCTATCTCATAAGCGAGTTTTCTTTTTCCCCACTCATCAATGTTTTCCAACTGTGCTGAAGTTTCGAGCAGATTCTTGAATTTCTCGACAAGAGCCTTTGTGTTTTCTTCATCAAGATCAGGATCGATGATGAATATGCACTCATATTTGTTCATCATGCTGCTTTCACCTCCTTCTGGACTAAACGGCCCTGCATCATTGTGCAGAGCAAGGATTCTGAGTTATTGTATCACAATGGAAAAGTACATGCAAGCAAATATTCAAATAAAAACGACCGGCGGTGCACTCACAGCATTTTAGCAATAATGGCCAGCAACAGCACCACAGCAGATGCCAGCAGGATGTTGACAAATGTGTCGGCTGACATCCTGAAGCGGGTCAGCTTGCTGCGGTACAGTCGTTTATCCCGTTTTGCAGTAAGCCCGTGTTCCTTTATGTATTCATTTATGATGCGCTCTGCTTCTTTGAGCAGGAAATCATTCCTCAGCCCCGATCTGTTTCGCCCGGCTTTCCCCATGTCATCCTCCGCTGTTTTGCCCGGATCGCTTTTAAGGATCAGTATAGCTTCCTCTATCAGATCAGAAGATATGTTTTTTATGACTACTACTCTCCTGGAATCGCCTGCCACCATATTATCCTCCCGACCATGTCCTGTATCGCATGCCGGAAATAACCCGATACATATCCGGCAGATATAGTTTGTGAAAAAAATAAGGTTTTATTCAATATTTTCCTATGTTCAGAAACACCGCCGCCTGGCCTGCCCGTCCGCCAGATGACAGGCCGGCTCCACCGATGGTGGGGATGCGGCTAAAGCGGCTTTTTCCAGACCTTTGCCACGAGCACTGTCATGTCATCATAGGGCTTGCCATCGCAGCGTCTGACAGCCTCATCCAGGATCGCCTC
>DGEE01000154.1:0-898 GCA_002385815.1 Hungateiclostridiaceae bacterium UBA3934 | reverse complement strand
GCGAAAGCTCCACATCCACTCCGGGAAGTAAGCCGGCAGGCAGTGACGCCGATCTGACTGTCTCGACCCTTGAGTCCCTTTTGATGTATGTAGGCGCGGCACCTATCTTGATAAATTCCACTTCTCCGGTGAACAGGTCTATCATGGCAATGTCCATGGTACACGTGTTGTCTTCATCTGATCTCAGTACGAGTACAGAATTTATCAGGTTCACGGCCATGTCCTTGTCAAAGCCTGATTCGAGAAAACTCTCAAGCATATCCACCGCAGCTTTACTCTGTGCTGCCGCACTGTATCCGGTACCCATACCGTCACTGAGTGCCAATGTATATTTGCCGTTGCTTCCGTCCATAAACGAAAAACTGTCGCCTGAAACCTTGCTGCCGTATTTGGGAATACGTGCGACCCCTGTTGTGAGCTTGAGGTTCTCAGCTTCGATATATCTCAGTATACATCCGCCGATGTACTCCGAACACCCCTCGTCACTGCGTACCATCCTTCTGCCGGTGGACTCCGAAACCACTTTGTCTATAACTTCAGTACACTTCCTTGCTCCGCCGCAGGAACCATGCTGTACTGTTACCTCATATTTGCCCCACATCCCCTTGTAAGCCGCTACTTCCTCTACCTTAATGCCTTCCCTCTTCAGTGCAGAGGCAATGGCATCTTCAAGAGGGCCTATGAAGGAGATGTCAGTGTTGATTTCCTCGGCCAGATTGGCTATTATACGGGACATCCCTTCAAATTGCCTGCTGATCACGGATCTGCTCTCTCCTATTTTACTCTTCCACACCACTCCGACTTTGAACAGTTCATACATATTGTTCACAGCATCGACAAAGTCGTTTATCCTGGGGCACTTGTCCAGAAAGTGGGCGGGTATGTCGCTTTCATCCAC
>DGEE01000063.1:11017-24606 GCA_002385815.1 Hungateiclostridiaceae bacterium UBA3934 | reverse complement strand
GCTCCCTTGGATTCCCAGTTGGTGATTGCGATCTGATCCGGGAACTTGGTCTGTCCCGATTTAACAACAAGGACTCCTTTGTCTATGTATGGCTGCAGAACGTCCATGGCGCCCTTGTTGAACAAGCCTGCATTGTTGTCGCCCGGGTCGCCGCCGAAGCATTCCATCGTGAAAGGACCTGTCTCGCCCTTATCAAGACCAAGCGCCTCGACGATGAATTCGCCCTGCATCTTACCGACGCCGTAGTTATCGAATGTGGCATAGTAGTCACACTTGTCAGTGTTCGTTATCAGTCTGTCATAAGCGATCACGGGAATATTCTGCTCCTTGGCCTGCTGAAGGACTCCGCCCAGTGCACCGCCGTCGATGGAAGCAATGACCAGCACATCGCATCCCATGGTTATCTGGTTTTCGATCTGACTGTTCTGTACATCCTGTTTATTGTCAGCATACTGAAGATCCACTCTGAAGCCTTTTGCCTCAAGGGCAGCTTTGACATTGGCACCGTCCTCATTCCATCTCTGGAGTGATTTGGTCGGCATTGTTACTCCGACGAGCTTGCCTTTTCCCGATGCGGTCTTTGCATCACCACATCCCGCCAAAACAGCCGCCAGCATTGCCAGCACCAATACAAACACGATTGACTTTCTCGCCATAACCATTCCTCCATATCCTAAAATTATCAAGTAAATTCTATACATAGTTATGGCGATCCTGAATAGAGATAATTATCCAATGCTGGTAATTTATTATCCGGCATAAGAATCCGGCAATCATATCTGGAAAATATTAATATCAAAATTTTCCAGATCCAAAACCGGCAGTCACTGCTGACCTGCTTCAGATTTGCGTTCTGTGATGATCCCATTTTCGTTTATTTCCGCATTGATGGAAATGCTCTCAAGGAATGAGAAAATGCGTTCCTTTTCTGATGGCTCAGTCACAAGAGAAGTTTTAAGATTCGCCTGTATCGCAGGGATGATCTCGAGTTCGATGGATTCCTCATCTTCGCTTCCATGAAAATGGATATTAAGAAGCATAGTGTCTACAGTCTGCCTGTTGAACCAGAAGTTGCCGAGGCTGTAGACGATGGGTTTCCCGTTATGGAATTCTATACCCTGCAGACAGTGGGGATGCGCACCTATCACTATATCAGCACCTGCATCCAGGTATTCCCTGCCTGTGACAAGCTGCACCTCCTCCAGCTCATGAGTGAATTCCGTGCCCCAGTGGACATATGCAATGACATAGTCGGCATTCTCCCTTGCCTTTTTTATCTTCCGGATGAACAGCTCTGTGTCATAGCAGCGCAGGATCCCCGGTGAATTCTCCGTCGCCTGGGGAGTCATCCTGTATTTTTCTGCTCTTGAGGCAGCCACATATGCTATGGTCCTGCCCTGTATCTCAAAATACACAGGCTCCATCGCCTCCGCCAGGTCATGACCTGCACCGACGTACTCTATACCAGCTTCCCTCAAAGTGGCCATGGTGTCTGTAAGGGATTCCTCTCCATAATCATAGACATGGTTGTTGGCAAGGCTTACGATATCCACTCCCAGTTCCTTGAGTATATTGACCCTGGATGGGTGTGCTCTGAAAGTATAGACTTTGTTTTTCAGCGGAGTGCCGCGGGTGCTGTATGTAAATTCGTTGTTTATGCACATGATATCCGCATCACGCATCATCTGTATCAGTTCCGGAGAAATACAGTCATAGATCCCATTTGCAGTTGTATTGTAGTATTGCATTGTGTACCAGTTTTCATCGAAGTTGATGTCGCCGGCGAAGCTCAGGACAAACTTCCAGTTATTGCGGTCCGGATCTGCTGCCCCGCTGCCAGTTGACTCGACGCTGGTTTCCTGTGTGTTTCCGGAAATCCCGGGGTTTTGTGCGGAAACTGAACCAGGCACAACACCTGCCTCAGAACTCTGCGCTGCATTCTCCTCCGGATTTTGCCCGGCGCCTGCCCCCTGTTCCGGCACCTCGCCTGCCTCAGCATTTTGCGCTGTATCAGGTCCTTTGATATGGGCGGCACCCTCATCAGGCGATGCAGGCATGCCCGCCACAGTGGACTCGCCGCGGTAACCGCAGCTGCACAGCATCATAGTGAGCATTATGGATATCAGCAGGCACGAATGCCTGAGGAATGTTTCCAGCTTTATGTATACATTTCTTTTTTGCATAATTCTGCTTTTTTCCTTTTTTAAGCTATTATAGCACAGCCGGTGCTGAAGACAAACATTCTCGTAACTCTGCCGCCCACTGGCGACAAACGTGCTGAAAGTTCCGCCGCCACTGGTGACGGACATGCTGAAACCCTGCCACTCACCGATTACAGGCGTACTAAAACCTCTGCCACCCACCGACTTCATATACCTGCCGGATACCCCGCTTCCACCCAGGTAACACATATTCTGAGCGGTTCATATATTAGCCGTAGGTAACCATTTTTCACTCTGCCGGCTCAAAAAGCAGATGAGAAGCATCGCCATCGAGGAAGGGATGTACAGTGGGCTTGACGAGTCAATCGACCGGTATCGGTGCCCTGAAAAATATACCCAAGCCAGGGGTAAGGCCCACAAATAACACAGTGATCGCCCTTGCAGGAAATCCCAACACCGGAAAGAGCACAGTTTTCAACAGCCTGACAGGGCTTAAGCAGCATACGGGGAACTGGCCGGGGAAGACTGTTGTCAATGCTCAGGGAAAATATACACACAACGGCAGGGTCAATTACCTGATCGACTTGCCGGGTACATATTCTTTGTTCGCAAATTCAGCAGAGGAAGAGGCAGCCAGGGATTTCATCTGTTTCGGCGAACCCGATGTAACTGTTGTCGTAACCGATGCCACATGCCTCGAAAGGAACCTGAACCTGGTGCTCCAGATCATGGAGATCACTGACAACATTGTCGTATGCGTCAATCTGATGGATGAAGCAGGTAGGAAAAGGATCTCCATCGACCTTAAGAAGCTTTCCCGCATATTAGGTGTGCCGGTGATAGGAACCAGCGCCAGAAAGAATGAAGGCCTGCGGGAATTAAAGGATGCTGTACACTGTGTTGTAAATGGAGAACAAAAGGTCAGACCTGTGAAGGTTTTGTATGATGAATCGGTTGAGAGAGCCATAGCCCTCCTCCAGCCTGCAGTGGAGGCATTGACCGGCGGCAGGATAAGCAGCCGATGGACAGCTCTGCGTCTGATAGATGGGGAAGCTGATATTTCTAAGACACTCTGCAAGTACCTGGGTATCGATATTGCCCGGCATGAAGAACTGGAGAGGAAGATCATTGAAGCCAGGATGCTGCTGGAGCAAAAGGGGATCAATACAGAAGCTCTGCGCGACATGGTGGTCAGTACCATCGTGAAAACCGCAGAAAAAATCAGCCGCGAAACAGTGGCCTTCGAAACAGAGAACTATAGCAGGCTTGACCGCAGGATCGACTATTTTGTGACCTCCAGAGTATGGGGTATCCCGATAATGCTTGCCTTGCTCGGCATCGTGTTCTGGATCACCATAGTAGGGGCAAATTACCCTTCAGAGCTGCTGGCTGATGGCTTTTCCCATATCCAGGGGCGTCTGTCTGCCCTCTTCATGCAAGCAGGCGCACCAGTCTGGCTGCATGACATCCTGATCCTGGGCATGTACCGCACCCTGGCATGGGTCATATCAGTCATGCTGCCCCCGATGGCAATATTCTTTCCGCTGTTCACTTTGCTTGAGGATCTGGGCTACCTGCCAAGAGTCGCCTTCAACCTCGATAATTTCTTTAAGAAAGCATGCGCTCATGGCAAGCAGGCATTGACCATGTGCATGGGGTTTGGCTGCAATGCCGCCGGCGTTATCGCCTGCCGCATTATCCACTCTCCCCGCGAAAGACTGATAGCCACCATTACCAACAATTTCGTCCCCTGCAACGGACGGTTCCCTGCACTGATCGCTCTGGCCACCATATTCATAGCAGGGGCAGCAGGGCCATTCAGATCTGCAGTCGCTGCAGTGACAGTGCTGGGTATGATCGTTCTGGGCGTGATGATCACACTGTTTATTTCAAGAGTATTGTCCAGGACCATTCTGAAGGGACTTCCGTCTTCTTTCACGCTGGAGCTTCCACCATACCGGAAACCCCAGCCGGGAAAGATCCTGATCCGGTCGCTGCTGGACAGGACTCTGTTCGTACTGGGCCGTGCTGTCGCAGTGGCGGCACCCGCCGGGCTGGTGATCTGGCTCATGGCAAATATCACTGTGGGCAACATCAGTCTGCTGGATCACAGTGCCGGATTCCTTGACCCCTTTGCCCGCCTGATCGGGCTGGACGGCTACATACTGATGGCTTTCATCCTGGGGCTGCCTGCCAATGAAATAGTCATCCCCATTATTATAATGAGCTATATGTCGACCGGGACCATGCTGGAACTGGAAAGTCTGGATGACCTGCGGCAGTTGCTTGTAAATAACGGTTGGACATGGCTGACGGCCGTCTGTACCATGCTGTTTTCACTGAACCATTTCCCCTGCGCAACGACCCTGCTGACCATACGTAAAGAGACCCGGAGCTGGAAATGGACCGGGATCTCATTTCTGATACCTACCGCCACAGGCATCGTCATCTGTTTTATCGTAGCTCAGTGTGTACGGATACTGGGGCTGATATGAATGCGCTGTTTTACAGATCTGCTTCCTCATCCAGCGCTTCGATCAGGAAGCTTACAGGCCGGAAACCGTCATTGCACGAAATCATAGCCGACCTGCTGTTTTTCATCCAGCCATTGTAGAGATTTTCTGCACCATGGGCCAGTGCCATCACGAATGCGGACATGCTTTCCCACGCACTCTCACACAAGCCTTCGGGCTTTTCCCATCCATTGGCGATAAAAACCTGACCGACCTTTATATCACAGGCATTCTGCATCGGGTTTTCATATGCGTCTATCAGATCCTGATAAACTGTTTGCCTCATAACCGTTATTTTCACTTTCTTCATCTGGACCGTCTCCTGTCCTCCCCAGCTGCAGACCGCTTCCCATGAACGGCTTTGGAATAAGTGACTAAGTACCGCGCCTGGCACCCATCAATTGATCAGCTGTATTATGAAATCCCCTGTGTTTTTCGCACTGTGCTTCTTGCCGTATGCATCCTGTGCCTGCTTCATCTGGCTCAGCTTATCGGGACGCGAGTACAATTGCATGATGACATCGCAAATCCTCGAGTATTTCCCGGCATAGACCGCCAGATTGTTGTTTATGAGGAAATAGGCATTTCGGGTTTCAACTCCCGGTATCGGATCAGTGATGATCAGCGGTTTTCTCTTGGTCAGCGCTTCAGATACAGTGAGTCCTCCCGGTTTGGTAATGATGATGTCTGCTGCATCCATATAAAGCTCCATGTTGTCTACATAATCCACAACGATTACATCCTTGTTGTAAGGAGTGTTTATGATCTTTTTTGACAGGCGTTTATTTCGGCCGCATATAATGACAGTCTGGAAATCCATCGGGACTTTATCTATATCCGAGAGTACATCCGTGATATTGCCGAATCCGACACTGCTTGAGATCAGCAGTAAAGTCGTTTTGTCCCTGAGATTCAGCTGAGTCCTGGCCTCCGATGCCGGCACATCCACGGAGAATTCTTCCTTGACCGGGATGCCGTACGGCAGCAGCTTATCGGCATCGATCCCCTTTCTCTGTGCTTCGAAAAGCAGCAGTTCATTGGCTACAACATAGTAATCCATCTCCGTATCTTCCCAGAAAGGATGCAGGGTAAAATCAGTCACAATGCCAAAGACCGGTACCTTATCGTCCAGAACGCCATCCCGCCTCATCTGCGAAATAATGATGGCGGTGAAAATGTGGGTGCAGATGATAACATCCGGCTTTTTCGTTTCTATGTATTTCTGCATTTTGCTCTTTGAAGCTTCTGCAATTGTATAAGGCAGGTAATTTTTTCTGGCTTTTTCACTGGACGAAGCCTTTTCAGCTTTGTCATACATAAGCAGATGCAATTTCGGCGAATGCCTGGCCATGGATGTATAGCCTACGTCCACCAGGTCACCGATCAGCTTGCTCAGGTATTTATATGTATCAAGCACAGTACAGTTCACGCCTTGAGTTTCCAGATAGCTTGCCAGAGCAAAGCTCGTGGAATTGTGACCTTGTCCTGCTGTTACTGTTAAAAACAAAGCATTCATCCTGTACAACTCTCCATTCTATAGAATTTCTCAATATAATTATACTATGTTTCGAGTTTTTCACAAAATCGGTTTACAGTTTATTCCATAACGCGCATGCTGCCAGATTTTTATACCTGCAGACTTCACATGATGATTTTCTGCGGAAATGCGTCGTGGCGCATGATGCCCCACATTTTATCTATATATGCGAGAGTATAATAATTCTCATAATGATGGTAATAGAACGCTCCCTTGAGAGTCATGCGCAGGATGCCATCCTCCTCTGTCACAAAGCCCAGCTTTTTAGCCAGCCACAGCTCAAAGCCGTATGCTTTTTTCAGGGATACACCGAAGAAATTTTCGAATTCCCGCGGATCGACCTTTGTACTGTAGGCATACCAGAAAAGATAATAGATCATCCTCTGCCGTTCTGTGAAGCGCAGGGTCAGAGATGTAGGCAGCGTATTGTTCCGGATTCTCTTCTGATACTCTTTTACTGAAAAAGTATTGATCTTGAACTGATCACGAAGTAGAGTCGCCGCAGAGCAGCCGAACCCCAGATAATTGTCCCGCGTCATCGAAGAATACTTCGATCCGGGCTTATTGGAATATGTCCAGATAGAATCCCGCACATAGCCCTTCGATTGACAATATAGCGTAATGTCGTCCAGCAGCTTCCGCTTTTCCTGTTTTCTCATCGGCTCTATGCCTGAACCGGCGAATGCGAAATCTATGAACGGGTATATCGCCACATGATTCGCTCCGATCGAAAAGGCCATTTCAATATCTGCTTTCAGGTCGTCAAGGGTCTGACCGGGCAGCATGAATATGAAATCCATGGATACGGTCTCAAACTGGACTTTTTTCAACGCTTCTGTCAACTGCGCCGGATCGGGATCCCTTCTTCCGAGGATCGAAAGGTATTTGTCCCTGAATGACTGGACTCCGATGCAGATCTTGCTCACACCTGCTCTGCGGAGAGCGGTGAGCGTTTCCTCACTGACATTGTCAGGGTGCAGTTCAAGGCCGATCCCCTCAGTAATGATGAAGTGCTCATCGATTGCAGCAATTATTTCACCGATCCTGTCAGCGGCAAGGGCAGGAGTTCCTCCGCCGAAATAAAGACTTGTCACATGCTTTTTTTCTTTGAGCCGGGAACCGACCATATGTATTTCCCGGATCAGATGGTCTATATATTCATCGCAGGCTTTTGCATCGTAGATCTCCCTGCAGTATGGACAGAACGAGCAAAGCTGCCTGCAGAAAGGAATATGGACATAAAGACCAAGACCTTCACATCCAGCAAAGTCAAGCTTCTCGTCATATTCATTTTTGAATGTGAATGGCTGCAACTGCCTCGTCAGCCAAACCCGCGTCAACCTCGCCAAAATACTCATAACCGACCTCCTGTGCCAGACCTCTGATACCGGTAAATCACCCGGACAATTATACAATGATGCCGTTGATACCGTCCTCATCTGTTATTCATGTGATGCCGGCCTCGTCTGCTATCCAATCGTATCACCCTCATTTGTTGCTCCAATGACACCATCCGATCTGTCAGTCCAATGGTGACACCCTGAAATCCTGATGCTGCATATGCCTGCATGATTTCAGAAGGACTGTTTTCAATAAAAGATGCCTGTTTGATGTGCCTGGCATTTATATTATAGCAGTACAGGAAGTGTTTTTATATGATTTATATCGTATACTGGAATCACCGTACGGGAGGAGGACACCATGCAACACCCTGAAGTGATCAAAACCGCATTGGAATATGTCGAGCAGAATCTGAAGACTGACATCACGGCGGAAGAACTGGCGCGGATGGCCAATTATTCTTCCTGCCATTATTACCGGTTGTTTTCATCTGTTATGGGATCTTCGATTGCCAGATATATAATGAAACGGCGCCCTGATCATGCACTCAGCGAAATCGCTGCCGGCAGGAAAACCATCGATGTGGTGCTCGAGTACGGTTTTAAAACATATGCGGGGTTTTACAAAGCATTTGCAAAGTATCCTCGCATGATCGGCCGAACAGTGCCCGGCTTCATTTGATCTTCTGATCGCAAAAATGATTATGAGGACTTTAGTTGAAATCTTGCTCCTTAAGGTGTTATCGCACAGGTGCCAGTGCGGGATATACCTCCATCAGGACATTTGCTGTTCCGGGACTTCACGTTATTACACAGTGCAAACTCAAGAACATATATTGTTATGTTTTTACGCAATTACGTATTGCAATATTTTGAAGCATATGGTATTATACTATTACAATATTGCGTAATTACGCATTTCAGGATGTGTAATCATGGAGAGGAATTACGGTGCAGAGATCGACTCGCTAAATGCGGAAATCTGCTCATTGAAAAAAGAATTGCAGAAGCTCAGTGAATCGGTCGAATCATTTGTCCAGAGCCAGATGAAATATGATGAAAAACCGCTGAAAAATATCCACCAAATGAAGAATATGCATCCCGATAGGCGCCTGAGCGAAATAATGGAGGAATTGTGTGCCCTGACGGATAAAAAAGGTACAACAGGAATGATAACTTATCTGGGTGTTTACTCGTCCGGAGGCAGGCAATCGAACTGGATCAGAAATGAGGTTTGCACCGATGATTTGTTGGCTCTGATCGAAAATCGCACAGCAGAAAAGGTTTTGAACAGCATAGGAAACAGCGACAGGCTGAATATCCTGCTTGCGCTTTTGAAGAAACCCATGTCTGTAGCGGAAATAGTAACTGAATGTCAGCTGAATTCGACAGGCCAGGCATATCATCACATGAAACCACTGCTTGCCGCAGACCTGATCGTCGAAGATGCCAATAACAAAGGTGTCTATGTCGTCCAGCCACATAAAGTGCAGGGGATCATCATGTTGCTGGCCGGCATATGCGACATGGTCGATGAGACCTATTCCAAAGGAACATGGGAAGCAACAGAGAAATAGCAGGGCTGGGATCCAGGAAAGCAAAGGGACAAACAAAATCATATCTTACGGTCATTTCACGCCAATTGGATTTTCGCCCCAGGCCGGTACCTGCATTCACTTCCATTTTAGCCGCAGCATCAGCAGTTCCTGACAATACCCTATAACGGACATGGGACTCATCAGCATCTGATAGACCAGAACATAAAGTCCGAATCCGAGGTGATTGCGTCTGATGCGCAGATCGAGTTTCCTGAACACTTCACGCTGATAGTTGTAGAGTATATAGTTTTGAACCAGGGCAAGGGGAACGACGAACAGAGTCGCAGGACCCACAATCCAGTATCTGCCGAAGAAAGCAAGGATCAGCCCCGGCATCCAGCAAAATGTGTAAACAAAATCCAGGTAGGGCATGATAAGGTTGATGCCTGTCAGGTATTTGACATATTTAACCGGTTGCTGCCAAGGCTTAAACAGCTTCAGAGCTTCAATCATCCCGCGTGCCCAGCGGCTTCTCTGACGCATCAGGTGTTTCAGTGTCACGGGGACTTCAGTGAATGCAACAGCCAGTGGTTCAAAAAATACTTTTTTCTTACTGTTCAGCAGTTTCCATGTCAGGACGATGTCTTCACCAATAGCATCGGGCCAGCCGCCAGCATCCCTCAATGCTTCTGTCCTGTAAAGCGAATAGGCTCCCTGTGCAACCAAGGTACCCTGATATAAGCCCTGCATGCGCTTGATGCTGGCAATACCCAAAAAATAATCCCATTCCTGCAGACGGGTCAGGAGATTTTTCCGGCTGTTCCTGACCAGCACCGATCCGGCTACTGCACATACTTCTTTGGGAGCTGATTTGATTCGGGAAACCAGATAGCGGATCGCCGATTTATGCAGCAGGGTATCGGCATCAAGGGAGACCACAAACTCGGTATTTATATGCTCCAGTCCTTTATTCAGCGCATTAAACTTCCCGGGTTTTTCTTCAAACAGGACCTGTATGTCGATCCCCAGAGCCTTTCCCGCTTCCAGTGCCGTTTCCGCTGTTTTGTCCGCAGATGCATTGTCCACCACAATGACGTGGAGCGGTCCCCGGTAATCCTGATTCCTGATATATTGCAGCGTATTTGCAATGATTTTCTCTTCATTGCGGCAGGCAATGAGGATGGTGACAGGATCGGCAGGGTCTGCTGTCTTAAATGGAGGCTGCCGGTCAAAAACCAGGCTCACTGCTATAAACATGTTGATATACCCGGGGATGTATCCTATGCCGGCAATCAATATAAGAGCAAGGGGTATGCCAATGTGGGATCCGAGATCGTTCAGCCAGGGAACGGACACAACAATGGAGAATACCAGCCACAGTAAAGCCGCAGCATGCCCGATCCGGAATTTACTGGTTACATCAATATAACGCTGCTTTCTGTTTACCGTTTTAGCCGGCCATTGTACCGGCGATACATCGGGCTTTTCCATATAGTCAGACTGCTCCCTTTCAGTTTCAGTGATAAGTTGCAATGACGATCCCTGACCGGCATTACCGACAAGCTCGCTGAATTGCGTTTTCCTTCTGCCTGTTTCCCATATCTGAAATCTTCTGTGACAGGCGAAATATAAGAATATTCAGAAGCATTATACTAGTTTTTTCGACAAATTTCAATGGTTTTTTTGCAGATTATATTAACTTGTTCTGGAAGCCTGTTTAAGTGGTATTGATTTGTTGAGAGAAAGGAAATGAAAGGGAAATTTCAGGTTTGATCCCCCCTGATAATAAGAAAAAGTAATATTTCAGGCCTGATCTGCTCCAACGCCGTAAAATGGGGTATATATATTGTAACTGATACAATTATACAGTGCGGAGATTTACCGTAAAGCAACAGGAGGCAAATACAGCCGCAAAGGTCATCCGGCTCGATTGTATGCTTGTGCACTGAACGTCATCCGACATGAAGCGGAACCGTATTCTGCACACATAAATCTGATGCATGCAAGGCTTGCTGATCTGCCAGGACAAATTTCTCAATTTTGATCCGGGGCGAATTATTTTACGGTAAACAACGATATACTAAGCTCAAATCATGAAAACAGACGAAGGACGTGATGGAAAATGGCAGACAAAAATGTATTCAATGAAACAGCAGCAAGGCATATGAAGACATTGAAACAGTATGTCCCTATCGTAGCAAGGGTCCATGGCAAAAGCCACCCCGAGTTTCATGAGGTGCATGCAATATTCGATGCTATAGCTAAGAGAATAAAAGCTGCGGGATCAGAAAGACCTGATCTGGAAGATGAGTTCGCCAGACTGCGCGACGTTACAGACAGCTATACGGTTCCTGCCGACGTATGCGAAAGCTATGAAGCAGTCTATGATATGCTGTCGGAGCTGGACAAAGCATATCATGCATAGCCGTGAGCAGGCTGCAAGAGATATCAGTAAAGAAACCGGCGAAAATGCAGATCGGCAATGAGAATGAAATGATAAAGAGAGCGGGCCGGGAAAAGGGCGGCCCGGCGAGGTAGGAGGCAGAATGCAGAGATTCATACTTAGCAAAAAAAATCATATAGCATTGGCAGGCGCCATCCTGATCGCCGCTGGCTTTATCAGCGGACTGGGCTTCAAAAATGAGACAGCAGCGGCTTTAGCTTTTGTAATTGCGTCTGTTATCGGCGTTGCACCTATTGCCATCCAGGCATACCAGGCATTGAGAGTCAAGGTCGTCAGCATTGATTTACTGGTCACCATAGCCGTCATCGGCGCGTTTTTTATAAAAAACTTCGAAGAATCCGCCATCGTAACATTCCTGTTCCTGTTCGGCGCTTATCTGGAACAGCGCACATTGAACAAAACCCGCTCAGCCATCCGGGAGCTTACTGAGATGGCACCGGAAAGTGCGCTGAAGCAGACAGCAGACGGCGAGTTTGAGGAGGTCGATGTGGAAGAGGTAGATGTTGGCGATATCCTGCTGGTGAAGACAGGCGCCAAAATACCGGTGGATGGAACCGTTATATCAGGAGAAGGCAGCATCAACGAAGCCAGCATCACCGGAGAATCCCTTCCCGTTTTGAAGGGCGAAGGAGCAAAAGTTTTTGCCGGCACGATCCTCGATAATGGAACGATCCGGATCGTTGCCGACAGGGTCGGAGAAGATACCACTTTCGGAAGGATCATCGAGCTTGTAGAGGAGGCCCAGGATTCCAAATCAAAAGCAGAGCGCTTCATCGACCGTTTTGCAAAATACTATACTCCTGCTGTCCTTGCTCTGGGTCTGCTGGTATGGCTGATTTCCCGTGACCTGGAGCTGGCCATCACTATCCTTGTCCTCGGCTGCCCCGGCGCCCTGGTAATCGGCGTTCCCGTATCCAATGTAGCAGGCATCGGGAATGGAGCCCGCCATGGAGTCCTGCTCAAAGGCAGCGAAGTTATCGGCGACTTCAGCAGGCTTGATACTATCGTGTTCGATAAAACAGGCACATTGACCATGGGGAACCCGTCCGTTGCAGAAAAAAAATTTTACGGGGATAATATCGATAAGGCGCTGGAATATCTCGCAAGTGTGGAGAGCGAGTCAGACCATCCGCTGGCAAAAGCAGTACTGGAGGGAACTGGCGAAACGACGATCTACCCCGTTGAAGATACAGAAGTAATAAAGGGCTGCGGAATCATTGCCAGCGTAGACGGGCACAGGATCGCCGTCGGCAATGCCGCACTGATGGAGAGGGAAGGTATAAATGTCGATGTAAAGGTAAAAGCAGACATGGAACGCTTCGGGAAGAATGGAACCTCGCTTGTGCTGACTGCTGTGGACGGGGAACTGAAAATACTGATGGGAGTGCGCGACCAGATACGCCCAAGTGTAAAAGAAAATCTGCAGAGGCTGAAAAAACTCGGCGTCAGGAACCTTATAATGCTGTCAGGCGATAATCAGGGCACTGTGGATCTGGTCGCCCGGGAACTTGGTCTGACCGAAGCTCACGGCAACATGCTGCCGGAGGACAAGTCAGCCTATATCAGGAGGCTGACCGAGGAAGAGGGCCGGATCACCGCTTTCGTCGGTGACGGTGTAAACGACAGCCCATCCCTGGCCCTGGCAAATATCGGCATTGCCATGGGTGGCGGCACCGACGTTGCCATTGAAACCTCCGATGTCGTACTCATGAATTCGGACTTCGGCCGTCTGCCCCATGCACTTGGCCTGGCCAGGGCCACAGCCAGGAATATGAGACAGAATATATTGATTGCTGTCGGTGTCGTGCTGTTCCTGCTTGCCAGCGTCTTTTTCAGCGAATGGATGAACATGTCCATCGGCATGCTGGTACACGAGGGGAGTATCCTTGTGGTCATCCTGAACGGCATGAGACTGTTGCGCTATAAACTGAGAAAGTAATATGTCAAATGCAAGGCAGCAATGACAAAATAAAACAAACAGGACACCTGGTACTGCGCGACAGGGTAACTGGTATATTGAGAGTGATAATACTAA
>DGEE01000063.1:9421-10858 GCA_002385815.1 Hungateiclostridiaceae bacterium UBA3934 | reverse complement strand
AAAATACTAATATTCCCTATCGGAAAGGAGACTATTGATATGAAAAAAGCGACGATCCAATTGGAAACACTGACCTGCCCTTCTTGCGTACAGAAGGTGGAAAATGCGGTAAAATCCCTGGACGGTGTGGATAAGGAAAGTGTAAGGGTGCTGTTCAATGCGAGCAAGGTGAAGTTCAGCTACGATGAAGAAAAAGTATCGACAGAAGACGTAATAAAAGCCATCACCGCCCTCGGATACGAAGTGCTTTGAGGACTCCGTGGAAAGCCCCGGCAACAGATGAATAAAGCGGAAGATATCCCGGGCCATGTAAATCGCAGGTTCCGATACATGGCGGTTGGGATATCTCCCGCTCTGTTACTGGTTATCTGTAAAAATATGAGCGTCAGTCGGTCATCTTTACATTGAAACCCTGTCTTTACACGGTCTCCTGTGAACTATGATCTCATACCGGATTGCCCGACAAATCCAGGTCGATGATTTCCGTCAGACCGCTCAGTGCACTCGTGTCACTTATGTTATTATTGGCCAGGCGCAAATGAGTCAGTTTTGTCAGTCCGCTCAGTGCACTTATATCACTGATTTCGTTTTGGCTCAGATCCAAATGAGTCAGGTTTTTAAAGGCACTCAATGCACTTACATCGTAGATCCTGTTCAGCTTCAGGGCCAGCTTCTTCAAATTCGGCAGATCTTTCAGCGCCTTCAATCCGTCCAGTTCACCAAAATTGCAATTAGTCAGGTCCAGACCTGTCAGGTTCGTCAGGACACTCAGTCCTTCTATATCGTGCACACCGTAGGGATCATTGTGATGCAATTCCAACTCAGTCAGATCAGTCATACCTGCTAATATTTTTATACATCTTTCATCACTCAGATCAATGCCCAGGGATAATCTCGTCAAATTCTTCAACCCGCTTAGCGGACTTATGTCTTTCAATCCATAATTGCGGTTCAGATTCAACTCCGTCAGATTCTTCAAGCTGCCCAATGCACTTATGTCTTTTACATCACATTCATCCAAAGTCAGGCTGATCAGATTTTTCAATTCTCCGATCGCTTCAACAGTATATGTCTCAACAGGCAGGCAAACCACACTGAGATGATTCAGATCCTGGAACAGAGCAAGATCGACAAAATCGTCTCTTCGTATCTTTTTGCCGTTTACATTTTCGCTGTTCTGTTCACCGTTGAAATAAGAGATCCCTTTATTACCATTGGAAAAGTCCAGATAAATCTCCGTTATCTCTTTTAAATCATTGACATGGATATCTCCTTCAGGTTTGCCGATCCTTTCCCTTACAATCGTCTCAAGCTCTTTGTTTGCAAAAATCGCAATGCCCTTTGAAGTGATCTTCGATACCTGTCCTGACTGCCCGGACTTCCCCGATTGCTCTGTCTTCTGGGACTTACCGGGCTGATCAGATACATCTTTGCCGC
>DGEE01000063.1:0-9166 GCA_002385815.1 Hungateiclostridiaceae bacterium UBA3934 | reverse complement strand
ATTATACCAGATTGTCATCCATATTTGATAATTTTTCAATGGATTTTACAATGAATAGTCTTTTTAGAATCTATAACAGATAAAAATAACGGGTACGCGTACCCGTTAGCTGTTGTTATAAGTTTTATTACAGAAATCAAAAATGCTCCACTGATAACAAAAGCATCCTTCAGATATCATGCTCCTGACTAAACTATCCTGCAATAGAATCACAGGCAATCTTCGCCCGGCCTTCAGCCAAACATGATGTAAATCAGGCAATCAAGCATTGCTGTGGATATTTCGGCCCAGATCCCCTAATCGATGATCCCTATGGCGCTGTCCACCGGCAGTGAAAAACAGATGCCGGTCCCTGCGGTGTTGAGCCCTGCTTCATGCATGATGCTTTCCATAATGGCCAGCTTCTTGTCTCTCGGCGTCAGGATCAGAACAAGATCTTTTTCCGGCTGTATGGTTATGCCGAGGTATTTCATAGCCTCCTTAGAGCCGAGGCCACGGGCATGGACTACAGTGCCGCCGGTGGCTCCTGCCTTTTTCGCCGCTGACATGACCTGATCTAAGAATCCGCTGTTTACTATGGTGACTATCAGATGATAAGGCTCTTTTGATGTTAAAGGCATATCTTCACTTCCTATCCCTAAGTTCTCCTCCGCCTGGATGCATATCCTGGAAAAAACTCCGCTGATGCTGCTTACATTTATAGAGAAAGCGATCCCGGTACCGGGTTTGCCAAAATCGATATTATCCTCCAATTGCTTCAGTATATGATTCGTCATGGCTTTTGTCTGGATGCTGACTGCAACGGTTTTTTTTCGCCCTTCATATCCAAGGACTTCATATACGACCGACTTGGCTGTGCCTTTCCCGCGGGTCAGCAACAAAATGGGCATCTTGTTGCTCTTGTAAGTATTCGTCAAAATATCCTCCAGGCGGTGATCCACTATCGTGAACAAAGCATCCAGTCTGGCATCTGAGTGACTAACCATCATTCTCCTCCGTTCAACTGCAATTGCACATGTTATTTTCTATTTTAACCTCTGGGCACTGCATTGTCCATGCCTGTATCCGGCGCCGTATCCTTCCGACCGGTGTCTGAGCGGGCTTCGGCTTTTACTGTCGTACTTTCTGCAGGTTCTTCATCTTCCTGCTCCGATGCTGAATAATCCAGCTCGACAATAGTATCCTCCGATTCGGGTACAACCATCGCTTTCTTTGCAAGCTTCGATTTTATGGAATAAGCCAGGCCGAATATCTGGATGGTGATTACCGGAGTCAAGGCAACCAAAGCTACGATCCCGAATGCATCAGTGTATATGTTCCCGCCTCCCGCCTCTGATGCTCCAATTGCAAGAGGAAGCATGAATGTCGCCGCCAGGGGTCCCGATGCCACTGCTCCGGAATCGAAAGCGATCGAAGTAAAAAGGTGCGGTACGACAAATGTAAGCAACAGGGCAAACACATATCCCGGAATGATGAAATACAACAACGACAACCCTGTAATAACGCGCAACATAGCCAACCCCACCGATACCGCCACACCTATGGATAATCCTATCCCCATCGCTTTTGCTGATATGGCCCCACTGGTGACCTCTTCCACCTGTCTCTTGAGCACGAAAACTGCCGGTTCGGCAGCGACAACAAAATATCCTGTCGCCATACCTACCAGGATCAGTATCATGCCGCTGTTGTTCTCATACAGGACACTGCCGAGCTGATATCCCACCGGTGAAAAGCCCACGTTCACACTGATCAAAAACAGCACCAGACCTGCATAAGTATAGATCGTCCCCACACTGATTTTCAAAATATCTTTCAGCTTAAGACGCAACTTTACAACCTGGAAAATAGCAAATGTTATGATCATGGGCGCCAGAGCTATAGCTACCTGTTTCATATATTCCGGAAGATTACGGATGTAAAGCAATGCAATCCCTGAAACAGACTGCAGTTCGGGCACTGTCATCGTGCTTCCTCCGGATGGATTGAAGAACATACCCAGGATCAATACAGTGATTATAGGTCCGATCAGGCAAAGAGAAATAAGACCAAAATTATCCTCTTCTGAAGTTTTGTCTGCACGGACCGATGCCAGGCCGAGTCCGAGAGCCATCACGAAGGGCACCATTATCGGACCCGTAGTAACACTGCCCGATTCCCATGCAATGGAAATAAAATCCCTGCCGGTGAAAAAGGATAAGATGAAAGCCAGCATATAGCAGCTGATCAGTATGAACGAAAGCGGTACCTGGAACAATATCCTCAAAAACGCTCCGACCAGCGCCAGACTGACACCAAGTGAAACACTCAGGATAATGACCGTATCAGGCACTCCGTTTATTTGTCCGGCCAGAACTATCAGATCCGGTTCCGCCATGGTGATAAAGGCACCTATCAGGAATGTCAGAATGATGATCAGTGGCAGTTTCCTGGTTTTCACCAGTCCGGATCCAATATGTTTCCCTATTGGAATCAGTGACATATCCACCCCAAGGTTGAACAGTGTTATTCCCATGATTATTACAAAAGCACTGATCAGAAATAGTATAAGGTTCCACGATGGTATCGGCGCTATGGTAAGATTCAGGAGTACAACCAGTATGATAATCGGAATTACAGAAAAAGATGATTCCTTCAGCTTCTCCAACAACAACCTAAATATCTTATTCAACTCCTTTTATGTCTGTCTTTTTTCAATTTTCACTGTCCGGCACGGCACCAATACTGTATAGTGCAAAATCAGCGCAACTGATACATATTATATCGCATAAGACCGACGAATAAAAGCCCTGACAGCAGCAACTCCATCCTGGTGGATCCGGGACAGAGTTGCTGGTGCAAAATCCGGTTATTTAATTATATATACCCGCTATTTGACCGGAAAATCGAAATATGTATCGGGATAAGGCTCGTCTTTCAGTGTGTAATGCCACCATTCCTCAGGATAAATTTCAAAACCGGCTTCCACCATGGCATCCCGCAGAATATTCCGGTTCTTCTCCTGATCTTCAGTGATAAGCTCTGTACCATGGTTTGAGATATCTCCAAAGAAATCAAATCCGCTGCCCATATCTAATTCTTCGCCGGTTGATGCATCGACTAAAGTCAGGTCAACAGTGCTGCCCCTTGAATGACTGGAATTTTCCGCGATATAACCCAACTCAAACAGAACTGCTTTATCCAGATCCGGATAATATTTTTCCTTCATTTTCGTATCTTCAATATCCTTTGACCAACGCACAAAATGGTCGACCGCTCTTTGAGGACGGTAAGCATCGAAGATCTTAATATAATAGCCTTGTTCAAACAACGCATCTGCCGCCTGCCTGAGCGCCTCGGCGGCTTCTTCGGTAAGTATGGCCTTCGGTGCTTCATATCCGTCTATAACTGCGCCGACGAAATTGTCATCACTGAAATAGCGTATCTCAAGAAACGCACTGGGGATCACATCGCTTATATATACAAAGCCGTCGGGAAGTGGATCCTGATTTGCGGCAGGAGCACATGATGTAAGCAATATAAATGCCGTAAAAACAGCAATAAAGGTATATGCCATTTTCATATGCACATTTTTAGTATCCACACACTGTTTCAACATTGATCACTCCTAACCTGACCGATTCGATCAATTTTTTACACAAAGTTCCTTACTTATAGGATAACATTTGTCGATATATTGTGCAATTCTCTGCCTTCAGAAGTGCATATAAAAACAGACGGCTCCTGATAGGACAGCCGTCTGTCGGACAATTCAGCTCTATTGTGGTTAAGAATCCGTACTTCTTATTTTTATATGATCAATATCAGTTGTTTCATCGCCGTTCTGACACAAGCTGCACTATCAGCGGTGACATGGTGTATAGTGCATCCCGCCGCATGCGAACGTTTACTTCAACATCATTCCTTAACACTACCAATGTTAACAGTTACAAAATACTTCTGCAGGAACGGATACACTATCAGGATCGGTACTGTGGCCACCATGGTCATGGCTGCCCGCAATGAATTGGGAGTGACCATGCTGCGCTGCTGCTGTGACTGCTGTAAATAGTCCGGTTGCCTGACGCCCTGCTGCATGGATGACGAGAGTATTTTCATCATCTCATACTGGAGTGTGCTCAACTCCTGTTTTGGCGCAAATATGAACGAATCAAACCATGAGTTCCATGAACCGACAGCGACCCACAGTGCAACAGTAGCCAGTACCGGAAGACACATCGGTATGATTATATTGAAATATATCTTCATTTCACTGGCACCATCGATCTTTGCGGATTCCGTAAGAGATGCCGGTAATGAGTTTATATATGTCCTTATGACGATAACGTTGAACGCTCCCACCAGTGCCGGCAGTACATAGACCCAGAAAGAATCGATCAGGCCAAGACTGCGGTACAGGAAGTACTGCGGGATAAGTCCTGCATTTATATACATCGTCATTACCATGAATATGGTCAGAAATCTACGGAAAACAAAATCCTTATGGCTCAGTACATATGCAAGGAGACCGGAGAAAAACACGTTCAGTACCGTTGTGATAACTGTACGCGCCACAGATATCAAAAATGCGTTGAACACTTTCTCAGTCTTGAACACACTTTGGTAATTGAAAAGTGTCCATTCCCTCGGCCACAGGTAAAGTCCTCCCTTTATGGAGTCCCTTGCATCGTTGAAAGAAACGATCAGCGTGTTCCAAAGCGGATACAACATGACAACGATGACTATGAGCATAAAGAACACGATAATCGAATCTATAACTCTATCACTAGCAGATTTTCTCATTTCTATATACCTCCATGCTGAATAGCATAACGTGAACGTCAGGCTAAACCAGTCTTTCTTCGCCTACCCAGCCGGCAATCTTATTACACAGTACCAATATCACAGCACTGACCACTGTCTTGAACATACCGGCCGCAGTACCGAAGGCAAATCCACTGGTTCTCCCAAAACCTCTCTTTAGTACGAAAATATCGATGGTTTCCGAGACATCAAGTACGAGCCCGTTGGTACCCAGAATATACTGTATCTCAAATCCGGCATTGAGGATCCAGCCTGCATTCATTATAAGCAGTACGACAATGGTGGATTTGATGCCCGGCAAAGTAATGTGCCACATCCTGCCGAAACGGCCGTACCCATCTATGGCCGCAGCTTCATACAAAGCCGGGTCTATGGAGGTTATCGCTGCCAGATAGATGATACTGTTCCATCCCATAGATTTCCATACATTCGTAAATCCGACTATCCACCAGAAATACTCCGGCTTGCCCATGAAATGTATTTTTTCTTTGATAAGCCCTAATGCCATCAGTATTTCATTAAGGATCCCGTCGTCCATGGCCAGGATATTAGAAACAAGACCGCAGACGATTATCCAGGAGAGGAAATGGGGCATGTACGATATAGTCTGTACGACCCTCTTGAATCCATAGAATTCCTGTGTAAGTTCATTCAGGAGCAGAGCGAACCCTATGGCAGTGACAAAGCCCAGCACAAGATTGATTATGCTCATCGCCAGGGTGTTTCGCATCACGCGGTAAAAATCAGGGTCGGTGAACAAATTCTGAAAATGTTTGAATCCGACCCATTCCTGTTCAAAAAACGACAATTGCGGCTTATAGTTCTGAAACGCCATGGTAAGTCCCCACAGCGGCATATAGTTGAAGATGAAGAAGTAAACAAAGAAAGGCAACGATATCAAAACAAGTTCTTTTTGTTTTTTTACCTGACTGAAAAACTCTTTTCTGGGTTTTTCAGTCGTTGCCTTGCTGGTAGCTAAATTGGTTATCATTTCGTTATCCCCCCAGCTATGAAACTCAACCGACGAATTTGTATCATATAGAAGAGGCGGCCGGCTTGCGGTCGCCTCTTCTTTATCTTTTGAAAGAAGAGCAGGTTGTTATTATCTCTTTGTCAGACGAGCCTGGATCTGACGCTCGATCTCTTCTTCAAGTGCCTTGTAGTTGACATTTTCGTATCTTGCGACATATTCGTCCCAGGCAGCATCGAAGTTGTCAGACATGATCACGCCAGGGAGATAACGGTTCTGAAGATCCGTTATTTCGTCGAATATCGGCTTCGCAATATTGTCCTCTTCCATGGTGGAGAATATCGACCATACCTCAGGATATCCAGGATGATCCATCAGAGGCAGGAAGTCAGACTTCGAATAGAAACCGTACTTGGAGTAGAACTCCTTGTCATACGGGAACTGGTTCTCCAGTCTTTCCTCGGGCTGTGTTCCGGCACCACAGGAGTTGCCGTTGGAATAACGACCTTCCAGCTTCGGGAACTGATCACCGATGACAGCACCTGAATTGGCAAGTCTCCAGTCAGGATTGTCGAAATTGGCTTTCTGTTCCGGAGTACGTCTGTAGCGTCCGTTTTCATCGACATAATAGTCTTCGCCCTCGATACCCCAGTACATCAGACGGTGTACATCCTCTTCAAGCAGAGTATCCATGAACTGCAGAGCGCGCTCGATGTCTTTACACTTCACGCTGATACCCATTCCGTTACCACCTATGATACCCTCGCTCCTTACCCTGTTGTACGGAACATCTGATCCGTCAAGGCTGATGCCGAGAGGTACATAAGTCCTTTCGATCTTGCCCTCAGAAACCAATACGCTTTCTCCATCCTGGAAGTTCCACTGCTGATCGAACATTCCCAGCACACGGCCGGTGGAGATAACTGACAGATAGTTGTCATAGTTCCTGGAGAATGTCTCAGGATGTATCAGACCTTTCTTGAATACTTCATTGAGCTTCTTGTAGTATTCTTTTGCATACCATTTGTTCTGATATATCTCGACCTTGAGAGTGTCGGGATGAACAACAACGTCACCTTCGTTACGTCCGCCTATCAGATGCTGCGGTGCATTTTTCAGACAGAACGAACGCCAATCCTGTGAATGGACCTCGAAGCCCAGTGTAGGCTGGCCATCGATGGTGGGATGAGCCTTGAAATAACGCTCAAGCAGGTCGAAGTATGCATCCAGTGTCTTGGGGTATGAATAACCGTCCCATGCTAGTACGTCTTTCTGTGTCCAGAAAGCAGGACCGTTGTAGTCTCCCTCGTAGAAGTCATCCTGACCGTCCTCGAGTCTGTACTGGCGTCCCCAGATATCCAGTATATAAATTTTGTTGTCTGCCGATACGCTGCGGAGAGTATCCAGATAAGGCTCATAATGTTTCCAGAGATTTGGATAATTAGGAAGATAATCGTCAACTGCTGCGAAGGAACCGGCATTGAGGAATCTTCCACGTGCCTGCCCTGCGCCGATCAGATCGGGATAATCGCCGCTGGCGATCATGATACCGACCTTCTGCTCCATGTCACCTACGAGGAATTCGAAATCGATGGTGACACCTGTGATCTCCTGGAGCTTCTTTACGATCTTGTTGTCCTTCGGAGGAGCTTCTCCCGGGCCGGCAACAAACATGGTGAACGTAATCGGTTCAAGCTTTTGTTCTGCCGGTTTTTCGTCAGGTGTGGTAGTTCCACCTGGCTCTGTGACTGTGCCGCCTGGTTGGTCGCCGCCGGGCTGATCCGGGTCTCCCTTCTTGGTACATGCCGTTATTACGCTGAAGACCATAACAGCAACCAACAGCAACGCGAGAAATTTTGTTTTTTTCATTATTTGATCCCCTTTCTTAATTTTTTTTGGGTTTCCAGCAAAATTATCCACATCTCAGACACTACCTATTGATTGCACTGTTCAGAAATTTTAACATGGTTATGCACTTTAATCTGCTCTGCACAAGGATTTTGAAGCTAAATCTGTGTTTTGGTCAAACGTTTTAATCTTTACGCATCAATTATATAATACAATTTCGAGTTTGTCTATAATTATGTATAAAATTCCTTGACCGAATATTATAAAATTCAGACAAATATATCCACCAAATCCTTTGCATAAGTAGTTCAGGGACAACCGGCCAGTCAGTTTTTCCGGTTTCCCACATCAGGAAATCTGTGGTACCGAATCTGGGGCTTTGAATGAAAAACCTGTTTCATCAAACGATTTACTAGCTGCAAAGCTACCCGGGGAAATTTCCGTTCAGATCCGACTCCTGTATTTTTTCAGGAATTCGAGGGCGTCTTCCCCGGCAAGCGGCTTACTGAGGAGATAGCCCTGTATCCTGTCACAGCCGTGCTCTTTAAGGTACCGCATCTGGCTCTCGTACTCCACACCCTCGGCAACTGTGCAATGCCCCAGTTTATGCGCCATCGAGATTATGTCACTTGTTATGGCTTTGTCCAAATCTGTTTCAAGCAGTTTGTCGATAAAGTATTTGTCTATTTTCATACAGTCGACATGCAGCTCTCTTTGCCGGGCCAGTGAGGAATAGCCGGTCCCAAAGTCGTCTATCGCTATGTGGAACCCAGCTTTTTTCAGCTTTTCAATAATATATATCCCTGGTCCATACGGTACAGCCGTATACCCTGACCTCCTCACCGATCAGATAGGTCCTGAACTGCAGGATAATATTCTCGTCAACGGGCAGCCTGATATTGGAGATGAAGCATAGTCCACCTGGGCCTATGTTCTTAACGAGTACCTTCGTATTGCCCACATTCACCTTTCTTCCCTTGATCTCCAATATGGTCAGGTCTGTTTCCAAAAGCCGCGGGAACTTTATCCTGAAGAATTTACGCCGCTCCCCGTGTACTGTTATACCGTCCGATATCACAGGCGTACATTCTTTCCTTGCCAGTACCTCTACGAATTCCTCCGGCGGGACAGGCCTGCTGTATATATGCCCCTGTCCTGAATAACATTTCAGTTCTCTCAGGAAAGTCAGCTGGTCCCACGTCTCCACACGCTCGGCAACGAGTTTGATATCCAGCTCCTGCGCCATTCTGACTATATGTCTTGTTATAACCGTACAGGTCAGATCTTTTTCGATATTCTTTATCAAAGAGCCGTCTATCTTCAGGATGTCGATGTCGAAAGTGCTCAGGCTGGTCAGTGAAGAGTATCCTGTGCCAAAATCATCCAGGGCGATCTGTATGCCCAAAGACTGTAATTTTTTATGTCTGCAGTCACTTTGTCCGATTTTTCCATCAGGACGCTCTCGGTGGTCTCCATGATCAGAAAACCGGGATCCAGTCCGAATTCTTCAATGGTATCGGTCAGCTTCTCAACGAAGCTGGTTTC
>DGEE01000083.1:5356-13908 GCA_002385815.1 Hungateiclostridiaceae bacterium UBA3934 | reverse complement strand
GTCAACTGCTCAAAAGGTGAGAAGTGTCCCCCCTCGGGGAGCTGTCCACTCAGGAGTTTTGCCTGAAATACTGTTTTACGAGGAATTTCATGAGGTCGCTCGGCTGCTCTCTGATAAATCTCGGTTTATCCGCGAAAACCATACCGTATGGCGCATCAGCAGTATACGGTTCCCAGCGCTCCATCTCTTCGCCGTTGGAATCCTTCCCATTCGGATCTCCGGACCTGATGAAGTTGCACCAGTAATTGCACATCTGGCGAGCCAGGTCATAATGTTTTCCGGTGAACGGCCTCCAGCATTTTGCCAGTGTCTCGAATGTGAACCACAGTTCGACGGAATGGAATGTCCCGGGATTATCCCAGCCTGGTATTTCTGCGTCGAAATTATAATAGTAGATCGGAACACCGGTCTTCGACTCATCATTTGCCTGTCCTGCAATACGGATGGCACATTCTACCCCGCTTACAGATGCTTTTCTGCACACTTCCTCGATGTTCTCCGACTGTGCATTGCAAAGTGACAGAAATTCGCCGGCATCTTCACCAAACAAATCGACCGCCATATTCCTGAACTCATCCATCGTTTCTGCCTGCGGGATACTGAAGAATTCAGAGGAAGTATGGCCAGTCATCACCGGCACCATCCAACGTTTATTCTTGATAAACAGGTCATACGGATTGCCCACGCAGAATACATCATCCTGAACGGTGCTCCAGAGCATGCTCCAGAAGTCCTTGTATTCCAGCGCTTTGTCGAGTATGTACTTTGCATCGAGTCTCCGGGCTTCATTCAGCGACTTTACACCCAGGAATTCAAAGAATTCCACGCCTTCCTGTTCAGCATCCGCCAGTTTCCGCCCATGTCTTGGCACGCGATTTCCCGGGTATATCGGTCTTATCATGGCGCTTTGTATGATTGCACGTTGAAAAAGCCCTTCATTTTGCGGAGAAGTGAGCTGACATAATACACTTCCGCCGCCTGCCGACTGACCACCAATAGTGATATTGTCGGGGTCACCTCCAAATGCTGCAATATTGCGTTTTACCCATTTCAAACCTGCCTGCTGGTCGAGATGACCGAAATTCGCAGGTGCTTCCGGAGATTCTTTGGTTATTTCAGGATGGCATAAAAAGCCAAATACATTCAGACGATAGTTTACAGTAACGACGACGATGCCTCTGCGTGCCATGCGTTCTCCATCAAACTCCATTTCAGAGGTGTACCCGCACTGAAGCCCACCGCCAAAATACCATACGAATACAGGCAGTTTTTCGTCAGGACTTTTGGCAGGTGTCCATACATTCAAATACAAACAGTCCTCATTCATTGGGGTGTTCGGATCCACATGCCACTCCCTGACATAAATGTCATTCGGGTCAACTCCCATCTGGGGCTGCATCGATACAGGCGCGAATTCAAATGCTTTGAGCACTCCATCCCAATTTTCCGCAGGCTGCGGTGCGCGCCATCTGTTTTCCCCAATGGGAGGCGCCGCGAAGGGGATACCCTTGAAGCTCGTGATACGCGGATCTGCCGCTGGGAGTCCCTGGACAATACCGTTTTCAGTTTTTGCAACTCTAAGCATGATTATCACTCCGTTATCTTTATTTCATCATTCTGTTCAGATCTGTTTCATTAAAGTATCTCTGTTTCCTTTATATTACCTTTGATATCGGCGTGCAAGTTACACCTTCCAGACAGTGATATCACTGTCCCTGACAATAACGCATGAGGGAACCGATCTTTGGGACCGATCCCCTCATGCCTGAATTCAGCGTCTATCCATGCACAGTATTACTGATTTTCCATCGCTGCTTTTTTTGCATCCAGTTCTATCTGCCACTTTTCAAGGTCAAACTGGACTACAAGGTCGAAGTCATTACCGTCCATCTTGGCAACCATTTCATCCCACAGTGCATCGAATTTATCGTCGCTGCCGCAGAAAATCATCTTCCATGAGTATTCCTCAAGTATCTCCTCACAGGAATTTCGGATAACTGCGATATCATTCGGGTCTGTGGGCAGAGTTACGCTGACGTTCGGGCTGACTATCAGTTTGTTGTTCTTCTTCATCCACTCAGCGGGTTCTTCCGCGCCGAATTTTTCAGCCCACTGCCGCTTCATCTCAGTCCTGGTAGCTTCCTTATATGTGCTCCAGTAAGTTCTTGAATAAGGCTCTCCGGTCTTCGGGTTTATGCTGATGGCATCCACGATCCACTGGTTGATTGCGTTGTTTCCGTCGTTGAATCCACCGCCGCCCCATTCTTCGGGAACCGGAAGATTATCCATAAGAGCATTTTCGTTCTTGATTGTCAGCTTGCCATCGGAGCCCCTTGTGTAGTTGAAGCCTTCGATACCGATATGCTGATATTCCAGACCATCCGGGCTGGCATACCAATCGAGGAATTCCATGAGCCTGAGGAATTTCTCTTCGTCGACACCTGAGCCTATGCCGAATACACGGCCGCTGCCATAGTATGTGTCAGAATCCGCATAGTAGTTCTGATCCATAACCGGTACGAAAATGAATGCCGTTCCGTCTGCAAGTCTTTCCGCAGTGTTCCAGAATCCTCCCTGCCAGCTGTACCAGAGCAGATGTACCCGGCCTGCAGCTATCTTGGGATATACAGCGTTCCAGTCCTGATCCATTGAATCCGGATCGACGATGCCCCTCCGCTGTGCATCATAGAGGAAACGCAGCATCTTGCGGTATGTTCCGTTCTTGTCTGTCAGTTTGTAGAATGTTCCATCAGGCTTCAGCACGACAGATCCCTTGATTTTTTCGCCGTACCAGGTGGTAAGCTGGACAACATTCGCGATACCCATCATGTTGTCGCCGCCGTCCCAGTCAGGCCAGAGGGTCATTGCATATGCAGGTTCTCCTTCCTCGTTTGTCGGATGGATCTTCTGCATTGCTTCCAGCGCATCAAGAAGTCCGTCCAGATCCCGGATCTCAGGAGCTCCTATCGCCTGGTACAGATCCCAGCGAAGCTGCGGGCTTGAGTAGATAACATCCTGAGAATACGCTGTCGGTGACGTATTGGTCATCTGGCAGGGAATGCCATATATCTTCCCGGCCTCATTTCCCGGAATGCTCTTATTGTATGTCTCGATCTGGTGGAAATACTCCATCAGATTGGGCCAGTTCTTGATCTCTTCAGTGATATCCCTGATGAGCCCGTTCTGTACGCAATCTGCAAAATCCGAACCTTCAAGTACTATGAGATCTCCGAGATTGCCTGAGCTGATACGGGTCTGGTACAGAGCATCACCAGCTACCTGGGGTGCCAGGATGTTGAGAGTGATGTTGAATTTGTCCTTCAGAAGCTTTCCGAACCAGCCGGACTGTACTCCCTGATAATTTGCCGCCACGTTGTAATTGTCGATGGTGATCTCCTTATCATGGGAAATAACCCGATCTCCTCCTGTACTACCTCCGTCAGTTGATGTCCCGCCACCGGAGGGTGTATCCGGCCCGGCTCCTTTGCCGGTGGTGTCGCCGCATCCCGTCAGGGCAACGGACAGGACAAGGCAGACCACAAGCAGAATCGACAGTAACCTTTTCATACATGGAACCTCCTCTTTTAATGATTCTATGATCGAACAATGAGGGCTTGCCTCATTGCTGATGCCTGCCTGGATGCTATTGCGAATGTCTCCTTTATCGATGTCTGTCAATATATTGGCTGTGCCGGTCAATCTGCCACACAGACAGCTATCCCTTTACAGCACCTATCATGATGCCTTTTACGAAGAATCTTTGGAAAATCGGATATACAAGGATTATTGGTGTTACTACGATGATTGTGACGGTCATGCGTATAGAGGTTGCTGTTTGTGCTTTTGCAAGGCTCGCAGCTATATCCACTGTGCCTGAAGCATTGTTGATCAGCCCTCTGAGCGAGTTTGCCTGGTTGATATACTGGTACAGCACGAACTGCAGTGTAAAGAGTTTGCTGTCTGTCATCAGGATCAGTGTATCCTGGAATGAGTTCCATTGCGCTACCGCAGCAAAAATGGCGATTGTTGCAAGAATTGGTTTGATGACGGGCAGCATCACCCTGAAGAAGATGGTCAGCGTACCTGCGCCGTCTATTTCCGCTGCTTCCTGCAGTTCCTTCGGAGTTGACTCAACAAAAGTCTTGCACAGTACGACATAGAAAGGCTGTACGACTACCGGCCATATGTATCCCCAGAAGTTGTTTGTCAGTCTGAGGTTCATCATGGTAATGAACCACGGGATAATCCCGGCATTGAAGTACATAGTGACCACTACGAACCTGTACCAGAATTTCCTGCCCCAGAGCGTTTCCCTTGTGAACATATATCCGAGAAAAGCCGAGAACAGAACCGTCAGGACCGTACCGACCACTGTCCTTGCGACTGAGACTTTCAGGGCATTGAACAGATCCGGGATCTTCAGTACATTGATATAGTTGGTGAAGTGCACCTGCATCGGCCAGAACAATACCTTGCCCTTTTCGCTGAGATTGTTGGCGCTTATTGAGTTTATGAAAATATAGTAGAACGGATAAACACAGACGAACGCAAATATCGAATAAACAATATAGGTGAAGAAGCTTATGATCCTGTCGCCCAGACTCATCTGCATTTTGCGTTTTGGCGTTTTTTGCCTTGAACCACTCATTTCCTGTCCTCCCATATTATCGATCCATATTCTTCCGCTTCATTGGCTGGCCTTCCATTCCCGACAGAACGTTTCCAATCGATCGGACCAGTTTTTCTTATCCGGACCATTCTATTGGCCAAAGACCGCTTTGCCATCCCAGGCAGATCAAATGGGCCACTGGTTTCTTAATCAATGAGCACAGGTCTGTCGGTCATATAAATCCATGGCCCCTCACAAGCTTTGATATCCCGTTTGTAATACACAGCAGCACTACACTTACGATACTCTTGAACATGCTGACCGCGACGGAGAGCGAATAACCTCCGCTGCCCATTGCGAGGTTGTAAACATACAGGTCGAGGACCTGGATATATTCTTTATTGAACGCATTCTGAAACACATAAAACTGTTCGAATCCATTGGAAAGGAAATTCGCCAGGTTCAGCATAACAATGACGAAATAAGTCGGTAACAGGCACGGGATCGTTATGTGCCAGATGATCTTCATCCTGGAAGCACCGTCTACCTTCGCTGCAGTTATCAACTCCTCGTCGATGCCGGCGATGGCTGCAATATACATGATCGCCGCCCACCCTGCGTTTTTCCAGGTAAGCCAGAGCCACATCTTCAGCCATATGTGGTCTGATGATGCAAGAAATATCTTCGGCTCTTCGAGCAGCCCGAGGCTCATTGCTACGGTATTGATAGCGCCTGTACTGCTAAATACCGAATATGCTATCGAATACACGAGTACCCAGCTGATGAAGTTGGGGAGCGTAGTAACTGTCTGAACAAACTTCTTGAATGCAGTACACTTGATTTCATTGAGGAATATTGCAAACATCATCGGGAACCATGAAAAAGCCAGGCTTATCCCGCTTATGGCAAATGTATTCCTTAAAACCGAGAGCAGTTGCGCGATTCTTACTTTATTTGAAACCATTGTATGAAACCATTTAAAACCTACAAACCTGTCCCAGGTCAGAGGAAACGGCGGTTTGTAATCGAAGAATGCGTAAAACCATCCATACAGCGGATAATATGCAAAAATCGCTACTAATACCAGAAAAGGCAGGATGTAAAGGAATTCTCGCAGAGACCTGAGCTTTCTTTTATTCTCAAGCAATTTCATCTGGACAGCCCCCTTGCAACTTTATCTGAAAAGCATTCTTGCCCCAACATCTGCATTGCTGGCCTCATATCACGCCTGCATGACACTCTTGCAAATCCTTTCGCGCAGGCAATCATGAAATTTCATCTGTGCAATTTCCCCGAAGCCTCTTTTATATTGATACCTATGGACCTCCATCTGCGCAAAACCTCACCTGTACAGTTCAGTTGGAATTGTGTTCTCATCTCGTTACACTTTTTATGACTGATGGTTAAATGTTGTATTTATAGGTAAATCGTTTTACCTTTTAATATTATACTACCTAATAATCGTCAGTGTCAATGCTTTTATTTATTTGAAGTCCAAAAATCATCTGAAGTCTGTTAACACACTTGAAACAAGCAATTTTCGCGGTTTTGAGACAATAAATCTGTAACTGGTATGGCCTGGCACATGCATGTCATAACATTAGGACAATCGATTTACGATTTGGTGTGTCAAATATACATTTGATTTGTTTATTATGTATATTTTGTAATCTAGTTAGGAAGGTATTAAGCAAAATTGCAGATTGCAGCATAGATAAAACCCTCTGTTTCAGCGCTTTATAGAGGGTTTTGTTGAAAAAGACCGACGAATGTCAGGGGTTCAATGCTTTCGATTCTGTGCTATATATTGTATAACGGTTTTCCAATGCAAGCGTCTTGTTTTGACCCTGGGAGAGAGCAGAACGGAGTCTTAATCCTTTATCCCCGGTACGACAGGCAGAAATTTCGGAATGCCTCGAAATGACATTCCTTTATCGCCGTTCACTTCATACTATCCCGCAGTTCTTTCAATTTGTCTCTCAGGAGTGCGGCTCTTTCAAATTGCAACTCTCTTGCCGCTTCCTTCATCTCCTTTTCCAGCTTATCCATCAATGCCTGCAGGTCAGACTTGTTCATTTGCTCTATATCCTGATCCAATGTATATTTTGAATCGTCCTCGGCGACTTTTATTGTCTCCAGCGTGTCTCGTATGCCTTTTTGCACAGTTGTAGGTGTGATGCCATGCTTTATGTTGTATTCCATCTGGATTTTTCTTCTCCTGTTCGTCTCGCTGATGGCTCTCTGCATTGAGTCGGTAATGGTATCAGCATACATGATGACTTTTCCTTCGACATGCCTTGCTGCACGGCCGATGGTCTGTATCAGCGATGTCTCCGAGCGCAGGAATCCCTCCTTGTCGGCGTCGAGAATGGCAACGAGGGTAACTTCTGGAAGATCCAGACCTTCACGCAGCAGGTTTATGCCTATGAGAACGTCAAAAACACCCAGTCTGAGGTCCCTGATAAGTTCTATCCTTTCGAGTGTATCTATATCAGAATGCAGATACTCCGCTTTGAAGCCAAGCTCTTTAAGATAAGATGTCAGGTCTTCAGCCATCTTTTTGGTCAATGTGGTGACAAGGACCCTTTGCTGTTTTTCGACGCGGATCCTGATTTCGCCCATCAGGTCGTCTATCTGACCCTTTACCGGCCGCATAATGACTTCCGGGTCGACGAGTCCTGTAGGTCTTATTATTTGCTCAACGATCTGCTGCGAATGCTCTTTTTCATACTTCCCCGGCGTCGCACTGACATATATGGCCTGTCGGACCTTCCTCTCAAACTCATCGAACCTCAGAGGCCTGTTATCGTACGCTGACGGGAGCCTGAAGCCATATTCCACAAGTGATTCCTTCCTTGAACGGTCTCCGTTGTACATGCTGCCGATTTGAGGAATGGATACATGGGACTCATCTATGATGACCAGCATGTCTTCAGGGAAATAATCCATCAATGTGTACGGAGGGCTTCCGGGTGTCCTGCCGCTAATGTGTCTTGAATAGTTTTCTATGCCCTGGCAGAATCCGATTTCCTGCAGCATCTCGAGGTCGTATCTGGTTCTCTGCTCCAGCCGCTGAGCTTCGAGCAGCTTGCCTTGATCTTTGAGCTCCCTGAGCCTCTCATCCAGTTCCTGTTCGATGGATGCAACGGCCTTGAGCATTTTATCCCTGGTCGTCGCGTAATGGTTTGCAGGAAATATGGCAGCGTGGGTGCGCAGCCCTATAATTTCGCCAGTCAGATAATCGACTTCTGATATCCTTTCGATTTCGTCACCAAAGAACTCCACCCTCAGGACATGGTCAGTCGAGCCGGGAGGGAATATCTCCAGGACATCTCCCCTTACTCTGAATCTGCCCCTGCGGAAGTCAATTTCATTCCTCTCATACTGGATATCCACCAGCTTCCTGATCACTTCGTCCCTGTCCCTTATCATGCCGGGACGCAGTGATATCATCAGTTCAGTGTAGTCTTCCGGGTCACCGAGACCATAGATGCAGGACACACTCGCCACGATGATGACGTCACGCCTCTCGAAAAGCGCAGCTGTGGCCGAGTGCCTGAGCTTGTCTATCTCATCGTTTATCGACGAATCTTTCTCGATATATGTGTCCGTGGACGGTATATATGCCTCTGGCTGATAATAGTCGTAATAGCTGACGAAGTACTCCACAGCGTTGTCGGGGAAAAACTCCCTGAATTCGCTGCATAACTGCGCAGCCAGCGTCTTGTTGTGCGCAATGACCAGCGTCGGCCTCTGTACCCTTTCAATGACATTCGCCATGGTAAATGTCTTCCCGGATCCCGTCACACCAAGCAGCGTCTGGTGCCTGTAACCTCTGTTCAGTCCCTTCACGAGCTTGTCGACCGCTTCCGGCTGATCGCCACACATCTTAAACTCCGACACGATCCTAAACTCCGCCATATATCCTCCTTTCCCCCGGGGA
>DGEE01000083.1:1070-5066 GCA_002385815.1 Hungateiclostridiaceae bacterium UBA3934 | reverse complement strand
TTTGACTTTTCGCACGAGTACCAGTCATCTCCTATTGGGGACAGTTCTCACTTTTTAACATTCCTGGTTAAAACATCTCATTTTCTAAAGAACTTCAAACCGCTTACTCCGTTCGGGGACACTTCTCACCTTTTCATCAACTGACGAGGACAGTCTTGGTTTTTCTATCTCCGTAAAAACAATCCTCACTGCCGGACTTCCCCATGAACACTTCCCAGGGAATATCTCTCATCTTCTAAACATCCCTCGCGATCACTTCTCATTTTCTAAAGAACCTTCCAGCCACTTCCTCCGTTCGGGGACACTTCTCACCTTTTTGACTTTTCATCAGCCTCTGCCCCTTCCTGTGCCCCTTTATTATGTCACCTTGAGCACCTTCCCATTTTGAAACTTGATATTATATTTATTTTCCCCGGGAAGGAAATCTGAAACCATTCCGCAAACGCTTCAAACTACTCCGATCAATATTCAGAAGCCTGATTAGCCAGTGGGACCAACACACTAATGACCGTTTGATGTATCGTTATTGTTTTGTCAATGTGTTGAAAAGGTGAGGACTGTCCCTCCCATTATAGCACAAAATGTTCGTGATAATTTTCAATTTTCCTTGCATTTGTGGCGGATTTTTATTGACATAACCTTTTGTCTGGTGTGATAATAGGATGAAACATATAGATTTGGGAGCTGATTGAATGATTGTTGCTAAATTTGGAGGAACTTCTCTGGCATCTGCCAGTCAAATAAAGAAAGTATGCGATATCATCACGTCTGAACCAGCCCGCAGGATCGTCGTGGTTTCTGCACCAGGCAAGCGCGACAGGGATGACATTAAAGTCACAGATATGCTGATTGCCTGTGCGGAAGCAGGCCTCGGAAATGGAAATGCAGACGAAGAGCTGGATGCAGTGATAGGAAGATACGCCGAAATCGCATCAGGGCTCGGATTGGACAATGACATCGTCGATGTTATCGCCGAAGACATCAGGGCGCGACTGGACAGCGATAAGTCAGATAAGGAAAGATATGTGGATAATCTTAAGGCAGCAGGTGAAGACAACACCGCAAAGCTTGTTGCTGCATATCTGCAAAGCATCGGCCATGATGCACGATATGTCAGCCCGAAAGAAGCAGGTCTTTTCCTTAGTGATGAGTTTGGGAATGCCCAGGTACTACCTCAATCATACGAAAATCTGAAAAAGCTATCAACATATCCCGGGATCACTGTATTCCCAGGCTTTTTCGGATATTCTCTGAGCGGCGAGGTCGTAACATTCCCAAGAGGCGGCTCAGATATTACAGGTTCGATCCTTGCCGCTGCGGTGGACGCTGACCTTTATGAGAATTTTACAGATGTGGATAATGTGTACAGTGCCAATCCCAATCTGATCGACAATCCCAGGCCGATCATCGAGCTCACTTATCGAGAGATGCGGGAGCTCTCCTATGCGGGATTCAGCGTGTTCCACGAAGAAGCTCTGGTCCCCGTATATGAAAAGGGTATACCTGTGAGGATAAAGAATACGAATAACCCGACAGCTCCAGGAACCACTATTGTCAAAGAACGTCATTGCATATCAGAACCTGTGGTGGGCATTGCCGGCGACACTGGGTTTTGCTTCATCTATCTCAGCAAATACCTGATGAACAGGGAAATAGGTTTTGGCCGCAAACTGCTGCAAATCCTTGAGGAAGAGCATATTCCGTTTGAGCATATGCCCTCCGGGATAGATAATATCACGATAATATTGAAACAGCACCACTTTACCGAGGAGAAGGAAAAGAAGATAGTGAATCGCATTGTCGATGAGTTGGAAGTCGATGATATATCAGTGCAGAGGAACCTCGCCCTCGTTATGATCGTAGGAGAAGGTATGCGAAATACAGTCGGCATAACGGCGAGAGCCTCCGGTGCGCTTGCGCGGCAGAATATCAATCTGGATATGATCAGCCAGGGACCGTCAGAGGTAAGTATGATATTTGGTATTAAGGATTACGAAAAAGACAGGGCGATAATTGCTCTGTACAATGAGTTTTTCAAATGAGTGCGGTCAGTCAGTGCTGTAACTGACCTTTGCTGCGGACTGTCACAGACCATCATGAACTGCTGCATATCATAGCGGCCGTTATGATGGTTTTTTATTGTGATACAGATACTGGATAAAGGATGACTAAAGCCCGTCATCCTGCTGTCACATCATTTTTTCATGATAGCTCTTCAGGGGGCCTTTTTCTTTAAGGGCTTTCTGTTTGCGTTTTCAGTTGTCATTCTTTAATACATGACATTTTCCCGTTGTACCGGTTCAGACCTCCGGCTCAGGCATTTCCGCCGCTGTCAGGTTCTTTGTTCCTTTTTATCAGCTTGTGCGTCCAGTTTATTATCCTGTCTCTGAAAAATAAGCCTAAGAAAAACAAAATGGCAGCAACCGCTGAAACAGCTATTACAATGCCGTAATTGCCCAACTGGGTGTTGTGCCCTATGAATGAGGATCCCAGCAAAGCCGGAAGCCTTCCAATGGTTATTATCACAAAAAACTTCAGCGGCTTGACAGGCGTGATCCCTGCGATATATGTAAGTATATCTTTAGGAATGCCAGGTATCAGAAACAATATGAACATGGCTGCTTCGGATTTGCTGTTGTTGACCATAAAGCTGAATTTTTCCAGCTGTTTCTGCGATACAAGAAGCCTGACCAGCGGATAACCGAGCAGACGCGCGGCATAGAATACTATCACTGACCCCAGTACAATGCCCGCCAATGAGTATAGAGTGCCGAAAAATGTTCCGTATAAATAGCCCCCTGCTAATTGCGTAAATTCGCCCGGAATCGCAGCTACAACGACCTGCAGCACCTGGAGACCTATGAATATGATTATGCCTTTCCAACCGAATGAATTGAGCCATTCTCGCAATTCTTCAGGGTTTCTGGCAAGTTGTGTGATCTTCGGGCCGAACTTGATCCCGATATATGTGACCGCAGCAAGAAAGGCTGCTGTTGAAATAATGTAGAATGCCATTTTCCACTTCTTGCTGTGCGGTTTTATTTTTCCTGCTATACTCCCGCTTTTCATATCTGTTTCCCATACCTGTGCAAAATTTCGTCTGTTACTAAAGTATTGAAACAATTTCAGGCTGTGAACCTGCCTGTTTATAATGCCCGTAATTTCAATTTTATTGTACCTCTTGGTCATTGCTCATTTATCATTTTACCGTGATCCGTGGTTGGCCTTTTGCCTGCCATATCAGTCGCATTCTATTGTCATCTGCTTGTCTTCCACATCTTCTGCCCGCAAATAGCATCCGACAGCCGGTATAGTTTTTGTGCGGTAATAATCAGGCTCCCTTATGCCTGACTCTTCAATGGTTTTTACCGAACACATCCTGCTCCCTTTTTTCGCTTTCATGACCTGGACCCCCTGCGAATTCCTGGTGGTCTTGGGGTTGATGTTGGCGGTGTTGAAGACCAGAACCTTGTTTATGCTGCTGTATGCGACAAAATCAGCATCTTCCCCGATATATCTTATATCAATGAGAGGCGAAATATCCGAATAGGCATTTGCCAGCTTCTTTCTGTTGGTTTTCGTAGCATAGCTTCCCAAATCGATCTTGGCGCACTTGCCATTTTCGAACGAAAAGAGCATCCAGCCTGAATAATCATCCGTTGCGGTTATGTAAATAATCCTTTCGTCCTCATCGAGTTCCAGCATATTCGTAAGATATTCACCCAGTGAACTTGCCTTGCAGTCCGGTATATCGTATATACGAAGCTTGTACACCGTATGTCTGTTTGAGAACAGGAGCAGCTCCGCTTTGTTGCGTGTCTCAACCTCCTGTATTATTACGTCGTCATCCTTGAGCTTGTGCTCAGGATTTGAACGCAGGGATACCAGCGGAATTTTTTTAAGGTAATTCTGCTCTGTCAGGAACAACCTGAGGTTGTAGTCTTCTATCAACTGCTCCTGTGTTATCTCTTCGATGCTCGTTTCGCAGATGATCTC
>DGEE01000083.1:0-816 GCA_002385815.1 Hungateiclostridiaceae bacterium UBA3934 | reverse complement strand
CAGCGCGTCTACTTCGCCTACTCTGTCCAGGATGTATTCGCGGTTCAGGTTCCGAAGCTTTATTTCCGCTATAAATTCAGCCTGCAGCTTGTCTATGCCGAAGCCCTCCATAAGGTTGGGGATGACTTGTGAGTCATTTTCAGTGTTCCTGATTATCGCTATGGCTTTGTCGATATCGAGCAATATCTTGCGCAAGCCAAGCAGCAGATGGAGTTTTGCTTCCTTCTTTTCTATGTCGAATAAAGCCCGCCTCTTTATACAATTGACCCTGAATGCCACCCATTCCTTCAAAATCGACCTGATCCCCATGACATGGGGGCTTCCGGAAACCAGTATGTTGAAATTGCAGTTGAAGGAGTCCTCCAATGTGGTCTGCCTGTAGAGCCTGTTCATTATGGTATCGGGGTCGGCGCTCTTTTTTATATCCAGCGTTATTTTCAGCCCGTTCAGGTCGGTTTCATCACGAACATCTGTAATGTCCTTTATTTTGTTACTTCTAACAAGAGCTATGATGGAATCTATAATCGCTTCAGTCGTTGTCGTATATGGTATTTCGTAAATTTCTATACAGCTGTTTTTCTTGTCATATTTGTATTTTGCCCTTACTTTGAAGCTGCCTTTGCCAGTTTCATAGATTTCTCTCATGTTCTTCTCGTTGAAAATAAGGGCGCCGCCTGTAGAAAAATCCGGACCTTTGATATATTGCAGCAAATCCACATTTTCATCCTTTATATATGCAATCGCAGCGTCGCACACTTCCTTGAGGTTGAAGCTGCAAAGATTGCTGGCCATACCGACGGCAATGCCCTGGTTCGC
>DGEE01000001.1:56577-59472 GCA_002385815.1 Hungateiclostridiaceae bacterium UBA3934 | reverse complement strand
AGGTATGACCCCTCTGTATCCGGCCTGTTCAGCCGCGCTCAGTAAATTTGATGAAGCTTTTCATTGCCCTGACCAGGTCTTCTATGGCCTGGTCATTGTTTTCGGAGCTGACTGCATTTTCGATGCATTTCATTGAGTAATTCTCAAGTATCAGACTGCCTGCATTGTTGATGGCAGCCCGGACGGCTGCGACCTGTGTGAGTATTTCCATGCAGTCCTTGTCTCCCTCGATCATCCTCTGTATTCCCTTTATCTGACCTTCAATGCGTTTGAAGCGCTTCAGGATGTCATCTTTGGATTTGCCGGGCTCTCTGCTCATGGTATTACCTCCGAAACATCATCCTCAATAAGTATACGCCATCAGCAATGCACATACAAGCAGTCATGTGAAAGCCGGTTTGGAAGGGGCCTTTGCTTATTGCGAAAACCTCTTGCGCAGGAAGAAAAACGCAAAAAAGACGAAAGCGGCAATAAGCACGATGGTAGCACCTGTCGGAGTGTCCAGATAATATGATACTATTAGACCTGAAATGCCGGAAAACATCGATATCAAAACAGACACGAAATGATACTGACGCATGTTTGTGGTGATATTGCGGGAAGCTGCCGCCGGCAGCACGATCAGCGAGTTTATAATAAGGAGTCCGACCCACTGGATCGTAATGGTCACCACTACGGCAATGGAAACGGTGAAAAGTATGTCCACCAGGAGTGTGTTGATGCCGCGGCTTGCAGCCAGTGACTGGTTGATGCTTATCATCAGCACCTTGTTGAAAATAAGCACCCAAAGCGCGATCACCGCCACGAATGAGATCAGGAGCAGCAGCAGTTCACGCGGCCTGATGCTGAGAAGATCGCCCACCAGGTAGGAAGAGTATTTGTTGAAACCTCCCGATGAAAGCAGTATCAGTCCCACAGCTACTGCTGTCGATGAAAACACTCCTATGATGGTATCGGTTGATGTCCTGCTTTTATCCTTGATGACCGTTATCACTATTGCAAAAACCACAGAGAAAAGAACAGCCCCAAGCAGAGGCTGCAATCCGCCGAACAGCGCTCCTATGGCGATACCCGTAAAAGCTCCGTGGCCGATGGAATCTGAAAAAAATGCCATTTTGTTGCTTACGACCATAGTCCCCAGCAAACCGAACAGCGGAGTGATCAATAGGACTGCCAGCAGTGCATTTTTCATGAAGTTGTGTTCTATCCATTCGAAAGGCAGCAGGAATTCTGCAATATCATACCATATCTGAAGCATCACCCGTTCTCTCCTTCCATCCTGCCGTTCATACGCCCGTCTGCAAAAAAACCTGTGATCCCGAAGCATCTCAGTGTACTTTCGTCACCGAATACCTGCTGTGGAGGGCCACTGGTGACTACAGTCCTGTTAAGAAGGACCACCCGGTCTGCATGCCGGCTGACCTGATCGAAATCATGAGAAACAAGTATGATCGAAAGATCGTAATTGTGCCTGAGTTCCGCAACAGTGTTATAAAACAGCTCAAGCCCGCCCTGGTCCATTCCCGAAACCGGTTCATCGAGGAGCAGCAGATTGGGTACAGGATCGAGAGCCAGCGCCAGCAGCACCCTCTGGAGTTCGCCGCCGGACAACGCTCCCAGCCTGCGGTCCAGTAAATACTCCGCATTGACCTTTTTCAACCCTTCTTTTGCCCTCTTCCTGATACTGCCCGGTCTCATCAGCCAGGCAGGCCTTTTTGAAAGACAGGCGGTAAACAGGTCGGACACACTTGCCGGAATGCCTGTGTCAAAATCCAGATGCTGCGGCACATATCCGATTACCGGCTCAATGCTCCGGTCGCCTCTGGCATCGAGAAATCTGAATTCACCAGTATATGGGACTTCGCCCAGCAGTGCTTTGAGCAATGTGCTTTTGCCGCCGCCATTGGGTCCTATGATGGCTGTAAGCTCGCCGCAGTGTATGTGGATATTCACATTTTCGAGTATGGTGACATTTCCTATTGTCACTCCAAGATTTTCTATCCTGGTACAGCAAAGATTGCAGCAGCTCCCGCTGCATTTTGCATGGTTCAGGCTTTTATCCATGGTCCACCTCACCGCGTTTATCCTAAAGCTTCCTTCAACGTTTCCATATTTCGCCGCATGGCATCCAGATAAGCATCCCGTGCTTCAGGTACTGATTCGCCCGTGACTACAGGATCCAGCGTGTAGACAACTGCTCCTGTTTCGTCAGCTATCGTCTCCATGGCACCCGATGAATACTGAGGCTCAGCAAACAGCGCCCGGATGCCGGTTTGTCTGACCACATCTATGATATCAGCAAGTTCCTTTGGTGTCGGCTCTGAACCTGGCTCCCTTTCGACGACGGCGGCAATGTTCAGGTCAAATTCCCGGGCAAAATACGGAAATGCCTCGTGGAAGGTGATTATGTCCTTGTTTTGCAGTCCTTCCAGCTCACTGTGCATCTCCTGTCTGAGGGCTTCGATTTTATCTGAGTACAAAGCAGCGTTCTTTCTGTACAATTCCGCATTTTCTTCGTCCAGATCGGCCAACCCCTCCGCTATGTTTTGCACATACGTCTCCATATTGGTCAGGCTGATCCAGACATGCGGATTTGCTTCGCCACTCTCCTCCATGATCGTCGGTATCCCGGCCGCTGCTTCGATTATTTGCAGATCGCTCGTCTGGCTCAGCACATCTTCAAGGAATGACTCCATGCCCGCACCGTTTATAATGAACACGTCAGCCTTTTCAAGCAGCTTGAGATCAGATGGCTTCAACGAATAGTCGTGCAGACAACCGGTCTGTGGTTCGGTCATATTGGTCACGGTGACACCCGGCACATCGTCTGTCACATTGATCACAGCCACATATACAGGGAAAAACGATGTTACTATGTGCAGTCCGTCATGACCG
>DGEE01000001.1:54522-56281 GCA_002385815.1 Hungateiclostridiaceae bacterium UBA3934 | reverse complement strand
CCTCCAGATACTCTGTATGCCTGTATTCTATCATATGTAATTCCAACATCAAACAATATTATTCCCGCCGAAAGCAGCAGTCCTGAGCCAAATGGGCCTCCGGTACCATATACATTCAGAGCCGTCAATGATATAATATTATTACAGTATCAGCAACCCGCCTGTTGGGACAGGAGGTGTCCATATGGTGAACAGGGTGATGGTCCAGCATATCAGCAGCATCCGCAGTGCTCTTACAGTTGCTGCGCTCAGAAAAAATCTGGGGCAGGATGCCCGGACAATGAATGTACTGCTTCAGGATTTCCGGAATACAAATGCCCGTATAATGGAAAACTCGGTCACTCCCCACAAAGGCGGAAATATAGACGTAAGGGTATAATAAGGACGGTCCTTCTGACTTCCCCGGGCAACATCCCGGGAAACATCGTAAAAGAACCGTCCTTTTATTGTCTTTATCTGCTCAACAACTCCAGTGCTTTGCCCGTCACATTCTCTACAGTGAATCCGAAGCGTTCGAACAGAAGTCCTGCAGGCGCTGATTCTCCAAAGCGGTCAATGGAAATGATCTCACCCTGCAGACCCGTATATTTGTGCCAACCGAAGGAGGATGCCGCTTCCACCGCCAGTCTCTTCACCACGTCCGATGGCAGCACCGATTCCTTATATGCGTCATCCTGCTCTTCAAACAGCTCCCATGAGGGCATACTGACGACACGTGCTGCTATGCCGCGTTCCAGCAGTTGCTTTCCTGCCTCATATACCAGGTGCACTTCAGATCCGGAAGCCATTAGTATAATCTCAGGTTTTTTGCCTGAATCCAATATGACATAAGCCCCTTTGAGTGCATCCCTGCCCGTCATGTCAAGCTGCGGGAGATTCTGTCTTGTGAGTACCAGCGCTGTGGGCGAGTCCTTCCTTGACATTGCCGTGTACCAACCTGCAGCCGTCTCCTTTGAATCGCATGGACGAAATACTACGAAATTGGGGATGCTCCTGAGTGCTGCCAGATGCTCCACCGGCTGATGCGTAGGTCCGTCCTCTCCTACACCGATGCTGTCATGCGTCAGTATGTATGTCACAGGCAGCTTCATCAGCGCAGACAGTCTCATTGCCGGCTTCATATAATCACAGAACACGAAGAATGTGGCAACATACGGCATAAGTCTTCCATGGGCGGCCATGCCGTTTGCTATTGCTGCCATCGCATGCTCGCGCACACCAAAGCGCAGGTTGGATCCGGAACGATCTTTGCCGGAAAAATCGCTTCTGTTTTTCATGTAGGATTTGTTTGAGGGTGCCAGGTCAGCCGAGCCTCCTATAAGGTTCGGGATCCGGTCGGCAAGCCTGTTCAGTGCCTCGCCCGAAGAGTTCCTCGTTGCCGTGGCTTTGCTGTCATAGGTCCAGAAGTCTTCATCATTGATGAGAGCTTCCGAATAATCCATCTGCTTCCATGCCTCCCATTCTGCGGCAAGCTCCGGATATTCCTTCTTGTACGCCTTCAACATTTCATTCCATTCATCTTCTGCCTTGCTCCCTTTGGCGCGGATCTGCTCCATATGCTCCTTTACTTCATCCGGAACGTAGAATTCTTCATCGTAATGCCATCCAAGGGTTTTCCTGGTTTCCGCCAGATTCTCAACGCCCAGGGGTTCTCCGTGGGCAGATGCCGTACCCTGTTTCGGGCTGCCGTATCCTATCTGGGTCTTGATCTCGATAAGAGAAGGTTTGTCCTTAACCTCTCTGGCTGCTCTGATTGCTG
>DGEE01000001.1:53118-54252 GCA_002385815.1 Hungateiclostridiaceae bacterium UBA3934 | reverse complement strand
CCTTCGATGGTGATGTTGTTGGAATCATACAGCACTATCAGCTTTCCCAGACCGAGGGTGCCTGCCAGTGATGCCGCCTCTGATGCCACGCCCTCCATCATGCAGCCGTCGCCTGCAAGTACATAGGTGTAGTGATCAACCACAGGGAATCCGGGACGGTTGAATTTCTCAGCCAGATAAGCCTCTGCCATAGCCATCCCGACAGCATTTGCAAGACCCTGGCCCAGAGGTCCGGTAGTTATCTCGACACCTTTGGTATGCCCGTATTCGGGATGTCCCGGTGTCAGACTGTCCAACTGTCTGAAGTTTTTAATATCCTCCATGGTCAGACCATACCCGAACAGATGGAGCAAAGAATAAATGAGCATCGATCCGTGTCCGGCAGACAGTATGAACCTGTCCCGGTCATCCCAGTCGGGATTGGCGGGATTGTGCTTCATGTTTTTTGCCCAAAGCGTATATGCCATCGGTGCGGCTCCCATCGGAAGACCGGGATGCCCTGAGTTCGCTTTCTGTACCGCTTCGGCGGACAAGATCCTTATTGTGTTTACGGTTAAGAGTTCGACGTTGTTCATATATACCTCCTGGCAACATAAATTTTTATCGGTACAAACACATCCTGCCCTTCGGGGTAAAAACCCTTCCAGACCAGATAGCCAATAGCGCGGCCAGGTCGTCACAGCCGGATCCACGCAGCGGCCTGTCACTTCAGGCAGCTCCCTGCCTGGGCACTATCCATAACCTTGCCTTGAAGCACGGTTTGCCGTCCTCGTCGTTCAGGCCCTCTATATAGACCGTGCCATCGCCGTCGTTCGGGATCTCACTGCAGAGCAGCAATGTGTCGCCCGGGAATGCTTCCTTTATATAATTCACTTCAATGGCCTTCAACATGTACTGTCTGTGGCCTTCAACAGGGAAACAGTCCATTATGTAGTCTATATATCTCGAGTTGTTTATATGGCCGTTGAAGTCGACATCACTGTATCCGACCACTTTTCTGTAGACCGGCTCGGGTTTCCCGTAAGGCTTGAGCTTCCCCGGTCTTGTGTCCAGCGCATGTTCCTCGATGAAATCCGGATGTTCCATGTGGATATGATTACTTCTTCTCAGTTCCCTCGTTTTCGTATCTATCAA
>DGEE01000001.1:31958-52872 GCA_002385815.1 Hungateiclostridiaceae bacterium UBA3934 | reverse complement strand
AACTCCAGCTTTCCCGGCGGATGGGGCCAGGTCGCAACAGTTATGCTCTCATTCAGTCCAGGGATCCTCGTGAACTCCACCCTGATACGGGTCAGGATCCATGCCACGGAATATTTCTCCGCCAGCGTACCGACTCCTGCACCAAGCCTGTCTGCAGCCTCACCGGCCGTATCCTGGAAATATTCGAACAGTTTGCTGCACTTCAGGCATTTCAGGAAATCCACATCGCTGTATCCGATGACATATGTATTTTTGTAAACAGCCTCTGTCCCCAAAATACGACCTCCCGGAGCTGTTGATCCATATGACCGATTTGACCTCTGTACTGCCATACCACGATTCTTCTTATGTACCGTCAAAAAAGATAATAGCACAATGCCTCAATATTTTCCACATATAACATCAAATCGTTATGAAATTTTATCAGAAATGGTTTATTTTCAAGTACACCGTAATCACAGCTATCAGTATTGATATTGGCATAATTTGCATCCACGTGTCCAAAACCTGTGGAATTACACTTTGATTGCAACCGGGGCCGAATAACGGGAAATCATGATGTGTAATAAAAACGGCTCTTTCCGGTACAGTCGGTTACAGAATATAAGAAACTTATATTTAACAGTAAAAATTACACGTTCTTCATGCCGATGCCGGTGATAACTGCTATCCAGCTTGCGCAATATGCGGCTGGGGCGATAACTACCGTATAGGCTTCCTTGCATTGCCTGCAGGAGCAGCATTCCTGGCGTTCTCCACTCTGGTGTGGAGGATCAGCGTCAGGCATTAAAAAAGCACCGGAAACTGATCTCCCGGTGCCTTGCTCGCTACTTCATGCCGAAGCATGGACGAAACCATCTGCTTTCCGCAGTGAACTGTCAAATCACTTCCTGTCGTATTCCCGTCCTGCCGTATCCTGCTCTGCAGCTTTCCTCAGTGCCTGCTCCAGATCATGGATAAGATCGCCGGGATCTTCTATCCCTATAGAAAGCCTTACCTGATCGGGTGTCACTCCCGCTGCCAGCTGTTCTTCGGGAGACAGCTGTGCATGGGTGGTGGTTGCCGGATGTATGACAAGAGATTTTGCGTCTGCCACATTGGCCAGGTTTGAGAATATCTCAAGGCTGTCAATAAACTTCACCGCAGCTTCAAGTCCGCCCCTGATGCCAAATGTAAAGATGGAACCTGCACCCCTGGGCATATATTTACTGGCAAGCCCGTGATACTTATTGCTTTCCAGCCCGGGGTAGTTCACCCATGCAACCTGCGGGTGGTTTTCAAGATATTTTGCTATCTTCATCGCATTGTCCACATGCTTTGCCACTCTTAACGACAATGTTTCCAGCCCCTGCAGCAGCAGGAATGAGTTGAACGGGCTGATGGCCGCACCGGTGTCCCTGAGCAGCTGCACCCTTATCTTCGTCACATACGCCGCCGGACCTGTATCCCTTGCATAAACGATCCCATTATAGCTCGGGTCCGGCTCGGTCAGGCCAGGAAACCGCCCGCTGCCAATCCAGTCGAATCTGCCGCCGTCAACTATCACTCCCCCCAGTGATGTGCCATGCCCGCCTATGAACTTGGTGGCCGAATGCACCACCACATCGGCACCAAACTCGATCGGGCGTACGAGATAAGGCGTCCCGAAGGTATTGTCCACTATCAGCGGGAGCCCATTCTCATGAGCAATGGAGGCAACCGCTTCTATATCCGTGATGTTGATGCCGGGATTCCCCAGTGTTTCAATAAAGATCGCCCTGGTCTTTTCATTTATAGCTTTCCTGAAGTTTTCCGGATCGTCCGGATCGACGAATACAGTTTTGATCCCGAGCCTGGGCAGCGTCACCGAAAACAGGTTGTACGTGCCCCCATAAAGTGTGCTTGCAGCTACGATTTCTTCTCCTGTGCCTGCTATATTCAAAACAGCATATGTGATCGCTGCTGACCCCGAAGCTACGGCCAATGCAGCCACTCCTCCCTCCAGAGCAGCCATCCTCTGCTCCAGCACATCTGTGGTCGGATTCATTATCCTGGTGTAGATGTTTCCCGACTCCTTGAGCCCAAACAGATTCGCGCCATGTTCCGTATCCCTGAAAACATAGGATGTAGTCTGGTATATGGGGACTGCTCTGGAGCCGGTGGCAGGATCGGGCTTTTGCCCGGCATGCACCTGTAATGTGTCAAAACCAAGCTTTCTTTTTTCCATGACTGACCTCCCCTGTCATTGATAAATTACAAAGCATCAGAGACTTTGCCAATATATACCCGTATCTGGAAGTTTTAAAAAACTTTTTGCAGGCAGCCCCAGCGAAAAGTCGATTTTGGACCTGAAAAGCGTGTATTTATGTGTCGTGTCCGCATCTGTGTGGTATAATCAAGCAAGAGGTGATCATATGAAATCATACGCATGTGTAACAGGGGCCGACAGAGGACTGGGTTATGAGTTGGTAAAGGTTTTGCTGGAGGACGGGTACATTGTATTTGCAGGGCAATACAACAAAGAATGGAGGCTGCTGGATGAGCTAAGCACAGAATATCCGGACCGCCTTCATATAGTGGAACTCGATGTGTCCAATGATGAAAGCGTAAAAACAGCAGCAGAGTTCATCCGGTCAAAAACCGACAGGATCGATGTTCTGATCAACAACAGTGCCATATCCGGCAACCACGAGCCCACGATTTTCGATCAGCTGGATTTCGATGAAATGATCAGGGTCTTCAATGTCAACTGCCTGGGAGCGACAAGAGTAACAAATGCTCTTATACAGCTCATAGTAAACAGTGACAAAAAGCTGATCATGAACATATCTTCTGAAGCCGGCAGCATAGGCACCTGCTACAGGAAGGGCTGGTTCGCCTACTGCACATCGAAAGCAGCCCTCAATATGCAGTCCGCCATAGTACATAACAATATCAGGGAACTTGGAGGTCAGGTCATCCTCATACATCCCGGATGGATGAAGAGCTGGCTTACAGGCGAATATCATGACGAGGCGCCACTGACTCCTGATATCCCGGCCGGAAAGCTCATCGAAATCATCAGGGATCCGGAGCAGTACAAGGGTGAAAGGCCTGCATTTATCGACTATGAGGGAAACAAATGGGAGTTCTGATCAGGACCGGCTGGAAAGGAGAGATATTTTGGGCAGTAAAAAGGCAATCGTAATAGGCAATTATACAAATGTAGCATGGCACCCGCTGAAAGGGCCGGACAAAGAGCTGGCAGATATCCTCCGGGATTTTGAAGTTGAGTTCACCGAGGATTATGACAGGTTCAAAAATGAAATCATCTGTCAGTATGATCTTTGTGTTTCGTACACAGAGGACAGACTCACAGACGAACAGGTTGCCGGACTTCTGACATACGTTCTCAACGGCGGAGGACTCCTGGCCATACATAACGGTATAGTGGTGGAGGCGCGCCATGAGGCTGCGCATCTGGCGGGTGGCAGATTCAGATACCATCCTGACCAGAAGGTGCTCACATATGAACCGACGGAAACAGACCACATTATCATGGAAGGCATAGAAAGCTTCGATATTATGGAGGAGCCTTATCAGTTCGATCTGGATAATCTGCTGGAAACGACACTGCTCCTGGAGTACGAATCAGAGGGCAAAAAATGGCCGGCGGCATGGGCCCACAGTTATGGCCTCGGCAGAGTGGTATACCTCTCTCCCGGGCATCAGGCAGACTCTTTCAAAAACCCTATGTACAGAAACCTGATTCGCAGAAGCGCTCTTTGGGCAGCAGGGCTGCTGTAAATAAAAAGGTGCCGGCCGGCACCTTTTATTTTTCTGCATGCAGAAAGGCGGGATACCATCGCTATTGTTCGCTACCCCACGCCATCCTGCGGTAAGCCGAAGGGGACAGGCCCACTTTCTGCCTGAACAGGCGCGCGGAATGGCCGTTGTAGTCCATGTTGCACTGGTCAAAAGCCTGCCTGACGGTCAGGTTGGTATCGAGCAGCTTCTCCTTTAGCCTGCTTATTTTGCAGTTGGTATAATACTCATACGGCGTCATGCCGGTGTGTTTCCTGAAAAGTTTCGTAAAATGCGTCTTGCTGAGGCATGCCGCCTTTGCGACGGCATCGGCGTCGAACGGTTCCAGACAGTGGGATTCTATGTACTGCTTTCCCCATTCTATCTCTTCTTTTCCTCTGTATATCTTCTTAATGAAAAACATGGCTGCGAAGTACTCGACTTCCCCGTCAGACTCCATGACAGGGAAACACGTGATGTCGGTGCTTATGGTCTGTATATCCCTGTCTCTCACGTTAAAATACCTGACAAGGTCCTTGTACGGCGCGTTGAAGTCATTCAGATAAACGGTCCTGCCCCGCAGCACTTCCCTGACCTTTTCCCCGGCGCCAAGCGCTTTTACGACAGGATCCCTGAAAACATTGTACTTCCCGATGTGAGACTCCGGGCTTTTTATGCCGATCACATCGAATGCCGCCTTATTGGCTATAATTACAGTGCCGTCCTTTGAAAAAACCTGGACCGGGTATGGAAAAAACTCGATCACCCTGACAAGCAACTCCCTCTTGTCAGCAGCTATCGTAAGCATCTCATCAGGACACGGATGTGTCTGTCCCGTCCGGTCGTCCATAGGTATACCCCCCTCGTTTATTTCTGCCGCTGCATTGCGGTAAACGGAAGAAGATAAGCCGGTCTTTTCCCTGCCTCACGAAGAAAGATGATATAGACAAATTAATTATACTATATGATTGCGGGCGCGTCAGTTAACCATTGCTGTCTGACACACTGACGGGCATTTGCTGACTTGCTGGCGCGGCCGGCACTCTGTCAGGCTTTCCGCCTGTTTCTGAGCGAGAAATATTTCCGCGCCAGTTTTACGAAAGGCCTTACTATTACCGGCTCCATGTCGGCTGCCACCTCTCTGAGCTTTTCCCTTATGGGGATGTGCTGCGGACAGACCTTTTCACATTTTCCACAATCCCTGCATAATGACGCATATGAAGGCCTGCCGCTCATCAGGCCGCTGGTGAATGCGATATATTGCCACCCGGCCCGCTTCGCTCCGAAAAAGTGTTTCGCATTATAATAGCTGAAGCAGAATGGGATATCCACCCCGGCAGGACACGGCATGCAATATCCGCACCCCGTGCATCCCACTTTCATCAGCCTGTAATACTCTTCCCTGACCCTGTTGTAGACCTGCAGTTCCTGTTCCGTCAGCATCCCCGGCTCCGCCGAATCTGCCAGCAACGTGTTTTCTTCTATCTGCGCCTCCTCATTCATACCCGACAGCACAGTTGTAATACCCGGCTGATCCCATAACCAGCGGAAAGCCCAGTCCGCCGGTGTCCTGTTGAAGCCTGACGAGTCCCATATCTTCTGTATTTCAGGATGCATCCGCCTCACCAGTGTACCTCCGCGCAAGGGCTCCATTATCACGACACCTGTCCCTTTTGACGCCGCATACTCAAGGCCTTCCCGGCCTGCCTGGAAATACTCATCTATGTAGTTGTACTGTATCTGGCACATATCCCACGGATAGTCATCGATGATCGCCTTGAAATCTTCCTTGTCTCCATGATATGAAAAACCGAACCAGCGGATCCTGCCGTCTTTTTTCGCCTTTTCAGCAAACTCCCGTATACCGAGTCTCTTGAGTTTCTCCCATCCACCGAGATCATTGACGGCATGGAGCAGATAATAGTCGACATAATCTGTCCGGAGCTTGTTAAGCTGGCTGTTGAGTATATTGTCCATATCTTTTTCGGACCGCACCATAAAGGGCGGGAGCTTCGTGGCTATCCTGACCTTGTCCCTGTAACCCTTTGCCAGTATGTCACCCAGTATGGATTCGCTCCTCCCGCCGTGATATATGTATGCGGTATCGAAATAGTTCACACCACGGTCTATTGCCATCAGGATCTGCCTTTCGGTCCTGGACAGGTCGATCCTTCCGTTTTTATGAGGGAAGCGCATGCAGCCGAAACCCAGTATCGACACTTCATCCCCCGTTTTTCCCATCTTTCTGTATTTCATTCTCCCGGATCCTCCTTGTTCCGTTTTCCACTGCATCAAACTTCCGTTGCGGTAAATCACATCCTCCGGCTTTGGACGAATTCCCTTTCCGGCATCCTGACGGCGGTCAGTATGCCCGTCCTGAAGCATCCCGTATCTATGTTGACAGTGTTGTTCCTCCACTCGACCCTGTCGACTATGGTATGGCCATATATGACAGTCATTTTCCCTTTATAATCCGCTGCCCAGTCGAGCCGCTCGGGCCTTCCGTCCTCCAGTTGCCGGCCTGTTATGTCACCGTATATCGCCATCCTCTTTATCCTGCCCCGGAGCTTCCGATCCGTCGTATCGAGGTCCTGCAGTTCTTCCTTCAGACCTCCGTGGACTATCAGGATATCGTTTCTGCACAGCATCACGTATGGAAGCCCGTCTATGAAGTCGATGACCTGTCGTATAAATTCCGGGCCTTCAGCTTTGATAGCACGAAGAGTCTCCATGACCTCTTCCTTTGCCTTTGTTCCTTTTATGAGCTTCTGCAGTATCTTCTCCTCATGGTTTCCCCTGACAGACCGCGCCCGTCCACTTTTCACCGCATCCATCGCCAGCCTGAGCACCTTTACGGGTTCCGGGCCCCTGTCCGTGAAGTCTCCCAGGAATACCAGGGTGCGGCCTTCCGGCCATCCCCTGACCAGTCCGTCTTCACCGACTTCGTACCCCAGCTTTTCCAGCAATCCGGCCAGCTCACTGAAACATCCGTGTATGTCGCCTATTACATCCATCCGGTCTGCGTCCAGTTTTTCGTAAATACGTGATCCTTCGTCTGCTGCCATCGTTCCCTGTGATTCCTCCATCGGTTACAGTTTCAGATACATTTCCTGCAGTCAGCCTGGAAAACCTGCCCTTATGCAACCATTATACCCCATGCCCGCATCCGTTTGAACAGTTTTCAGCAGGAATCCCCACTTTATCAGGAATGCTTTTCTTTTTCAAAATACCCGTAATATTTTCCCCGCAACACCAGTAAAATAACGCTTCAGCTTCAGACACACTCAAAGTCCCTATCTGCACTCAGGTCCAAAAATCCCGGGATGTGTATTATAATACTCTTGAGATACGCCGATAACTTAATCACGCCGGCAGGCAGATGGTCAGGAACTTATCGAAACTGCCCATGACGGCGGCCTTAGCCGGAACGGCCGCAAAGTTAAGATATTTTTAAGAATTTCATCAGGTCGGTTGTAAGAATCATACCCTACAATACCATATACCTGGTGGCAGTGACAGGCAGAAAGCCCGATGACAGAGAACTTCACCCGGGGAAGATCGATTCCGTTTACTCGGATATATTGATCGCAGTATTATGCTTCCTGGTAGTGTTATGGTACCTGCTGGCTATAGCAGCGTTTGAAACGGGGCCGTATGACACAGGGGTTCTGACCGCATACCAGAAAGGGACACTGGTCATATTTGGGATCATAACATTATCAGTAACCGCCTTATGTGGGATGATCGTGCTTGCGATCATACGCAAGATAAAGGCGGGAAGCCTGATAAAACACAGCCTTATTTACAAATTCCTCTACTGGATTTATGATTTTGCAGTCAGCCTGTTCGACGGCAGGAGGTTTTCCAGGTACCCGCTGACAAAATCGCTGTTTTACAGGCAGCTCATTTTCATAATCATGAGCTTCGTATACGTATTCCTCACTTTTCTGTCCGTCGCGCTGGAAACCTATGCTGCTCTCATTCCTCCTGTGCTTGAAGTAATAATGATTTACTGGTATGTAAAAGGAAACAACAGGACATACATGGATATCAACCGGGGTTTCAACGAAAGCCTTGAAGAGCAGATGAAATTCGAGAGGATGAAGGTGGCGCTCATAACGAATGTATCCCACGACCTCAAAACGCCATTGACCTCCATCGTAAGCTATATCGATCTGCTTACTAAAGAAGAAGACCTGTCAGAAACGGCAAGGGACTACGTCAGGATACTGGGCGAAAAGACCGGCAGACTCAGCAATATGGTTTCGGACCTTTTTGACCTGGCCAAGAGCACCAGCGGCAACATGCCGGTGGATATCGAAAAACTCGATCTCAGGAAGCTGATCGAGCAGACGCTGGCCGACATGAGTGACAGGATCGAAAAATCAGGACTTGCCTTCAGGGTTAAGCTGTCAGAAAAACCGATGCAAATTTATACTGATGGCAAAAACTCTACAGGGTGTTCCGGAACGTGATCGACAATGCGCTTAAGTACTCGCTCCAGGGTACCAGGGTATACATCACCCTTGAGGAGACAGAAGGCATGGCTGTCGCAACGGTGAAGAACACCGCCGGCTACGAGATGGATTTCACGGCGGAGGAAATACTGCAGCGGTTCACGCGCGGCGACGAATCGCGTACTTCGGAAGGGAGCGGCCTTGGCCTTTCCATAGCGGGAAGCTTTACCAGGCTGTGCGGCGGCAGGTTCAGGGTAGATATCGACGGTGACCTGTTCAAAGTAACGATCAGCTTCAACCTCGCGCAGCAATGAAATCTGCCGATACTGACCGGACCGGCAGACTTCCTGTAAAATTCCGGGCCCTGGGGGCGGGTATCACCGTCCCCAAGGCCCGTAGCCGATCAAAACCCGGTTATCACTTCCCTGATGATCTCTGATACTGTCGGGTGCGGGAACACTACCTTTTTCAGGTCGTCGACCCGCATCCCTTTTTCTATCGCCATCGCTGCTCCGTATATGATCTCCGACGAATAGCTGCCGATCATGTGTACACCAATGACAGTCCTGAGGCGCTTATCGATCAGAACCTTGCAAATACCGTCCCCTCTCTCATTTTCGGCGGCATATCTTCCGCTGTATGTCATCGGGAGCTTTGCCGTTTCAAAATCGATCCCCTTTTCAGCCGCTGATTCCTCCGTCTCACCCACTCCGGCTGCCTCGGGATCGGTATAGATTACTGAAGGTATTGCATTATACCTGATCTCATCCACTATCCCCAGCATATCGTTGATGCAGACCTCAGCTTCCCGGTATGCCGTATGCGCCAGCATAGATATACCATTTACATCGCCTGCGGCGTATACGCCCGGGACATTGGTCCTGCCGTGCAGATCGGTCATGACCCGGCCTTTTTCCATGGCAACGCCTATGTTCTCGAGCCCCAGGCCCTCCGTCGCCGGCTTTCTTCCAATGCTCACAAGCACTTTATCAGCATCCACACATTTCAGGTCTCCGCTGCCATCCGATACGTGTGTATAGACTACCCCGCGGTCACTGATTTCAGTGACCCTGCAATTCAGCAGGAACTCAACACCCCTTTTCGCAAGGTTTTTCTGCAGGATGCCGGAAATCTCCCTGTCGACCGGGCCTGCCACATGATCCAGCAATTCCAGCACTGTTACACAGCTGCCTGCAGCACTGAAATATGAGGCCATCTCAAGCCCGACTATGCCCCCGCCGATTACAGCAAGGGACTCAGGTACTTCTTTCAGATCGAAGATCTCCCTGTTTGTCAGCACACGGCCGGAGTCAAGCCCCTCCCTTACGCCGGGCAATGCAGGTATCACCGGTTCCGAACCTGTCGCAACCAGGATACGGCGTCCGGCATACACCACATCCCCGATCTTCACCTCGAATACGGCCGTATCCCCATTGCCGCCGGGCTTCATCCCGGTTATCTCAGCAGTACCTTCGACTACTGTCACATCGCTGTCTCTGAGCCTTGCCTTCACTCCTGCGGCCAGCGTCCTTACCACCTTGTTTTTTCTGTTGATGACCTTTTTATGGTCCAGGGCGGCATTTTCAACAGTTATGCCGAATTTCTCACCGTGGACAGCTCCATAAAAGAGCTTTGCGCTGTAAAGCAAAGTCTTTGAAGGTATACAGCCCTCATTCAGGCAAACACCGCCGATATGTCTTTTCTCAGCCAGCAGTGTCCTCAGCCCTGATCTGCCCGCCAGTTCCGCAGCATGATAGCCTGCAGGGCCCCCTCCTGCAATGATCAGATCATAGATCAATTCAAACACTCTCCAAACTAATAGTGACGCTTTCAGCGTCACTATTTATTTCACAACTGCTTCGTTTTTATATCTGAATACACCGGCATACATCAGAATTCCGGCTCGATCAGGCCGTAGTTGCCGTCCTTGCGCTTATATACCACATTGACCTGATTCGTTTCAGCATTGGAGAACATGTAGAATTCATGCCCCAGCAGGTTCATCTGCAGTATGGCCTCCTCCACAGGCATCGGCTTTACCGCGAACCTTTTCGTGCGCACCACGTTGAATTCCTTCTCTTCCTCCACATCGACTTCAGGGCGGAATGCATCGGGCTGCTTCAATACCCCTTCCTGCAGCCTCTTTGAAAGCCTGGTCTTATGCTTCCTTATCTGCCTTTCCAGGATGTCCTGTGCCTTGTCGATACATGAATACATATCATCCCCGGTCACTTCGGCACGCAACTTGATCCCGCCGGTAAGTATCGTGACCTCAAGTATATGCCTGTTTCTCTCCACACTCATCGTGATCTGGGCCTCGGCTCCAGGTCTGAAGAATTTCTCCAGCTTGCCCAGCTTTTTATTTACTCTCTCCTTTAGAGCATCTGTTACATCGAAGTTCTTTCCTGTGATTTTCAGATTCATAGTCACTGCCCCTTTCATAATCAGTATTGACATGCACACTAAGTACCGATTTTACGGTATCCCGTGATCCCATTCCGGACTCCGGGATTACAAAAAGACATATATTTGTATTCAACAACAGACAGCATAATTCCTTCCAAAAGTATTGCTATATTTGACTGTATATATACATTTTTCACCATGTAGCCTCAAATACTGTCATTTCAGGGGTATTGAAGTGTCGGACAATTATTCACAAAACAGGTGTTTTGTGAATAATTTCTTGTGGATAATGTGGATAACCATGTGTATAACTATATTTCAGGCTTTCCTAAGCTGTGGATAACACTGTGGTGCAAATTTTGTCATCATTGGCCGGGGATACCTGCAAAGCCGAAAAAACAGACCTTGCTGTTCGCATACAGTCATAGCCCTGTTGATGTTATCCACAGGGCTTCCGACAAAATACAATCTTTTCACTTTTACATGCTGGATCCGGTTTTATTCCTGATCACGATTTGAAAAACACTCACTGCAATAGACGGGTTTCCCCAATCTCGGCTTGAAAGGTATTTTTGCCTCTTTTCCGCACTGGGCACATACTGCGTCAAACATTTCTCTTTTGGCGCCATTTCCATAAAGGGCTTTTCTCGCCGCTCTGCATTCCTTGCACCTTCCGGGCTCATTCTGAAAACCCCTTGCCGCAAAAAATTCCTGTTCTCCCACAGTAAATACGAATTCCTGCCCACAATCCCTGCATACCAACATTTTGTCTTCGAACATCCTGGTCCCCTCACTTTGTAGTTCTGCTGACGCAGTATATGTGTCATTATTTGCCGGTCGGCAGGAAAGTACCTGCCGACCGCTATCTTCATTATATTACCTGGAAATGGACATATCAAGTTTTTCGCTGTTTTTCGGTCTTTATCACCTGTTTTGAGCAATAATGCCGGATTATATCATAGCACCACTCTGACAGTCCCGATACCCTTGTCAGGTATTATCTTTACACCGGTTTCGACTGTCTCCGCGCGGCCGCCTTCAACTGAAGACACCTTTTCCGTACCTCTCAGCACCGCATACCATTGCTTGCCGGAAGCAACCGGATCAGAAACAGTCTCCATGTCTACCACATTGCCGCTCTTCGATACCCTGAATGTCAGATGCTTGTGTCCGTCCGTACCGTAAACCACTGAATCCGCACTGGCTCCGTCGGAAAGCTCGAAGATGTGGAATTCCACGCCGTCTGCATAATCGTAGTCCGGTCTGTCGTCTGTTTCCCCGATGGCTATAACGGAGTTCTCTCTTACAAGGAGCGGAAGGCTCATGTAATCGTGCTTCTCATTTCTCCAGCATCCACCGTCTATTTTCTCTCCGCTAATAAGATTGGTCCATTTTCCTGCCGGCAAATAATACTGTGCCATGCCTGCATCATTGAATATCGGAGCCACCAGCAGCGAGCTGCCCAGCATGTACTGCCTGTCGAGCTGCAGACAGCCCGGATCCTCAGGGAATTCGAGGAACATTGCCCTCATCGCCGGAATGCCGTCGTAAGCCGCTTCACATGCAGCACTGTAAATGTAGGGCATCAGCCTGCATTTGAGCTTCGTGAAAAATCTCAGCACATCCACAGCTTCCTCATCAAACAGCCAGGGCACCCTGTAGGATTCATTGCCGTGCAGTCTGCTATGGGACGAGAGCAGCCCGAAGGCAGTCCAGCGCTTGTAGATGTCCGGCGGCGCAGTCCTTTCGAATCCACCTATGTCATGGCTCCAGAAGCCGAATCCGGATGCACACAGTGACAGCCCGCCGCGAAGGCTTTCAGCCATGGAATCGTAATTGGCCGAGCAGTCACCGCCCCAGTGTACCGGGAACTTCTGACCGCCGGCAGTTGCAGACCGTGCAAAGAGCACAGCCTCATTCGGACCGCGTTTTTCTGTCAGGACTTCAAACACAGCCTTGTTGAACAGCAAAGTATAGTAATTGTGCATAAGAACCGGATCAGAACCGTCATGATAAACCACATCCACAGGGATCCTCTCGCCAAAATCCGTTTTGAAGCAGTCTACACCCATATCCAGCAGTCTTCTGAGCTCATTCTTGTACCATTCGACAGCATCAGGATTAGTGAAATCGACTATGCCCATGCCAGCCTGCCATCTGTCCCACTGCCAGACACTTCCGTCAGGCCTCCTGATCAGGTATCCCTTTTCCATGCCCTCATCGAACAGATGTGATTTCTGGGCTATATACGGGTTGATCCATACACATATCTTAAGTCCTCTTTCTTTCAGTCTTCTCAACATCGCCTCAGGCTCCGGGAACACATCCTTGTCCCATGTGAAGTCACACCACTGGCTTTCTTTCATCCAGAAACAGTCGAAATGGAATACATGCAGCGGCAGGTCGCGCTGTGCCATGCCGTCGATAAAACTGGTCACAGTCTCCTCATCGTAACTGGTGGTGAAGGATGTGGTCAGCCACAGACCGAAAGACCATGCGGGCGGGAGAGCTGGTCTGCCTGTAAGCAGCGTGTAATTGGAAAGTACTTCTTTGGGCGACTCGCCGCCAATCAAATAATACTCCAGACATTCGCCCGGCACACTGAACTGTACCTTTGAAACATTTTCAGAGCCTATTTCATATGAGACCTTGCCCGTATTGTTGACAAAAACTCCGTAGCCCTTGCTGGAAATGTAGAACGGAATATTCTTGTAAGACAGTTCGCTGCTGGTGCCGCCGTCTTCATTCCAGATATCCACTACCTGGCCGTTTTTAACGAATGGTGTAAAGCGCTCACCCAGGCCATATATGTATTCGCCGACACCGAGATCCAGCTGCTCGCGCATATAGGCGCCTTCACCGGCCACAGTCAGATACCCGGTGTTCTTATGACCGTTTCCTGTCAGCCTTTTGCCGTCGTACAGGAAATCCATACTCCAGCCGCCTGATTTCCTCAGCCTCATGGCAAGCCTGCCCGATGTCATAGTGATGTATTCATCGTCCTGTGTTATCACAGGTGTATAGCCTTCTTCTTTATGCAGCTCAAACTCAGGCCCTCTGGCCAGTCCGCCCTTGAAGTGGTACACCTTCACACTGATCGCGTCAGCAAACGGAGAAGAAAATTCATATGTCAGCATGGGGCCATCGAGGGTATCTCCTCTGTGTCTTACAGGCCTGGTGGCGACAAACAGCTTCAGCAGACCATCACAAACCCTGACATCTCTGATTTCCACAGGGAAAGCAAGTGTGACGCCGTCCCTCATCAACCAGTAACCATTGGTAAATTTCATATCGATACCTCCTGTTTTGCAGAAATAGCATTAGTCTCGTTCAAAATATACATGTTGCAACAGATGAGTTGTCATAATATAATTATATTGACATCGATGTGTATATTCTTACTTTATTTTGATAATTCTTAATACTATTTTGATACAGGTGGTTTTATGGATAAATTATTGCTGAAAGAAGACAGGATCCATGGGGATGCTTCTTTCCCCCTGGATTCATACCATATGGACATACCTTCAGGTTCCATTGTCCTGGACTGCCACTGGCACGAAGAAATGGAGTTTCTGCTGATGACCTCCGGGAAAGCGCAGTTCAGGATAGATACCGACTACTATGAGGTCAATGAAGGTGAATGTATCTTCGTCAACAGCGGTGAGCTGCATGCCGGATTCCAGATCAACGATTCTCCCTGCAGTTTCAAAGCCCTGGTTTTCAGCCCTTCGCTTTTGTACAGCAGCTCCTTCGATCTGACCAGGATCAGCTATATCGATCCGATCATGAAAAATTCGCTGATCGTAAAGAGGCATATAAAGTCAGATACAGGCTGGCAGTCCCAGTTGCTGGACAGGCTGCTGAAACTGATGGTGTATATGCAGGACAAGCCGCCGGCTTATGAACTGATGGTGAAATCAGAGCTGTTCGGCATCTTCGCCCTGTTGTCAGCCAACTGCATATCATCATTAAATGTCGCTGAACGGAGCCAGGACCATTTCAGACTCGAAAAACTGAAAACAGCTTTGAAATACATACAGGACAACCATTCGAAAAAAATAAGCACTGTCGATATCGCCGCCTGTGTCGACATGAGCGAAGGCCACTTCTGCAGGGTGTTCAAGCAATATGTAAAGAAGACCCCTGTTGAATATCTGAATCATTACAGGATCACAAGAGCGGCAAAGCTCCTGGAAGAAACCGGGATGAAAGTGCTTGAAGCAGCAATGGAGGTAGGTTTTGACAATCTGAGTTACTTCACGGGTCTTTTCAAGCGGCATATGGGGATGACACCGTCAAGGTACAGGAGCACCAGGGGCAAGGCACCAGAGTGAACCGGAACCTTTCGCAATAGCCTGTGATCGTCCGGGATAACAGGCGATGTATGCATAAAACACAGGGGCTGTCCGGTTTTTAACCAGACAGCCCCTTCTTATAAGTCACAACCTGCTCTTGTCAAAAAAGTACGCCAGGTGCATGGAGCAAAATCTCCGTCAGACTCCGGAAGCTCATCCCAGCTCCACAATCACCTGTGATTTGCTGCCAGCCGGCTGCACCGGGATCTTGTCGACCTCTTTCCCGTTCAGTATTATCCTCTTGATGCCGCAGCATACATGTGACGGGTTTCTGACTTCTATTTCGTATTCAGCCCCACGGAATATCCTCTTCGCCCTGAAGCCATCCCATGACGACGGGATGCAGGGATCCACCACCAGGCAGTCATAGCCCGGCCTTATGCCAAGAATGTACTGGCTGGATGCCACCATATTCCATGCAGCAGTACCGCTCAGCCATGAATTTCTGCCTATGCCGAACTGCGGATTCTCCTTGCCCAGTATGTTTTGTGCGTAAACATAGGGCTCGACCTCGAAGTGATCCGCATCGTCATTGCGCTTTGCGGGGAGTATCTGCTTGTAATACTCGTAAGCCTTGTCACCATTGCCCTCCATTATCTCGGCTATCATGACCCAGGGGTTGGTATGGCAGAATATGCCTCCGTTTTCCTTTGTTCCCGGGGGATATGTAGTTATGCCGCCCTTGGTGGGATCATGCTCGGTGTAGGACGGGTACATCGCCACTATGCCGTACCTGGTATTGAGATATTTGTCAATGGATTCCAGGCAAAGACGTGTACGCTCCTTATCCGCGACACCCCCGAGTATAGCCCACGACTGGGAATTGATGAATATTTTACCGTAAGTGTTCTCTTTTGAACCCAGCGGTTTGCTCTCATCATCAAATGCCCTCACATACCATTCACCGTCCCAGCAGGTCTCATTTATGGCATCCTTCATCCGTACGAACATGTCGTTGAATACGGCAGCATCCTCATCCCTGCCGAGATAGCCTGCGAGCTCTGCCATCTCGTTTGCTGCCCGGCAGAACAGCATCGAGGTGAAAACACTCTCAGCAATGCCCTTGCCGGTATCCAGATTCAGAGTGTCGTTCCAGTCGGCGCGGCCTGCCAGTGCGATATTGTGCGGTCCTTTCCATTTGTCCGTGAATTCCAGTGCCCTGATCAGGTGTTCCCATACCGTGCCTTCTGTTTCCTTGTCATTGTACAGGACCTTCTGATCAAGGAATGCAAAGTCACCGGTTTCCTTCACATATGCATTGACAGCGAGGATCAGCCACAGATGGTCATCAGAATACCAGTCAAATTTCTTGACCGGGGCATCTCCCACACCGCCTTCTCCCGTCAGCGGGAAAAACAGATGGTAGGCCCGTCCGTCTGTGTACTGGCACTGCAGCAGCTTTACTATCAGTCCCTTCGCCTCCTCAGGTATGGTATGCATGACACCCAATGTATCCTGAGCACTGTCCCTGATACCCATGCCCCTTCCGAGGCCAAGCTGGTACATCGATACGAATCTGGACCAGTTGAAGGTGGTCTTGCACTGATATTGATTCCACATGTTCACGAAAAGGTTCATTTCCCGGTCAGGTGTATCGACATAAAGCTTTCCGATGTAATCCTCCCAGTATTCGTTCAGGCGCCCGAGCGCAGCCCTGGCCGCAGCGGGGTCAAGATATGCCTGTATTTCCTGTTTTATCGCATCCCTGTTGTCCGTATAACCGAGGATAAACACGATTTCCCTGGTTTCTCCGCGGCCAAGCTCTACCTCATTGCAGAAGGCCCCCACACCATTTGTCCTGCGGGATATGGAATTGGAGCATGCCCCCTGTTCGACAGCTATCGGATTTGCTTCTGAACGGTATTTTCCTATGAAAGTCTCGAGATTACAGTCATAGCTTGATACCTCTGCCCCGGTCGCAAAGAATGAAGCGCTTCCGCTGATATAGTGCGGATACCAGGTGATTATGCCATCATTGCAGCGGCACTGGTTGATCTGCTGTACCCAGTCCACATTCTGCTGATCCATTATCGCATCCCAGAAGCAGAACTCGGCATAACTGAATATCTGGAGTTTTTTCGGCACATTCAATGTGTTTTTGACCTGCAGAAGCCAGATTTCAAAATCTCTGTCATCCGGCACAAAATAGGTCAGGCTCGCCGTGATTCCCTTGTACTCGCCCTCCAGCACCGTATATCCCATGCCGTGCCTGCACAGATAGCTGTCCAGCTTCGTGCCTGAGGGCTGGAATCCGGGGTTCCAGTATTCTCCCGTGGCAGCGTCCCTGATATATATGTATCTTCCGGGCCTGTCCATAGGTATGCTGTTGTAGCGATATCTTGTAATCCTCCTGTTTTGGGGATCCTTATGAAAACTGTAGCCTCCACCTGTGTTCGTAACGATGCCGCCGTACTTCCCGCTCCCGATATAATTGATCCACGGAGTCGGAGTATCTGGTCTGGTGATGACATACTCATTTGCGGCCTCATCAAAATAACCGTACTTCATAGCTGCCTCGACCTCCCACTGCTTTCATTATATTGAAACGCCTTGATATACAGTAATTATATAATACATTTGAAAAATGTAAAACAATTCTATATAATCGATGTGACTGGAAGCCTGAGGAAATAAATATTTTGATCAAATCATATTAAAAAAGGAGGATCCTTTCAATGAATGCTTATGTCAACATCAGCAATGAGCTCCGCAATTTCTTCAGTACCAACAAAATATTCAGGTATCTTCTGCCCCTGGATATTGTGATCATGTTCACAGGACTTGCTCTTACGTTTCTCAACACTGCACTGCGTATCAGCATAGGGGGATTTTTCAGTGCGCTGGCATACTGGGCTTTTATTATCGGACTTATACTTACATACGCCAATTTGAAAGAACGTCCCCTGTATATCGGACTGCTGGGATATGGGGGCATATATCTGATAGTATTTCTGAGGACCCTGTTCTCCAGAGTCCCTGCAATCAATTTTTCAAGTCTTTTCAGAATAATAGTATATGCAGGGCTGGGATATCTTCTTTTGAGAAAGACTCTCACCAATTCGTCCGGCACTAGCGTTGGCGGATAAGACCGCATTCAGAAATGTTCAGGATTTTATAGTATTGAAATATAAAGCCCGGAGATACTTCGAGCTTATATTTTCAATATCAGCTTTCATGCCTGGCAGTAAAAAAACCTCTTGACGAGGTTTTTTATGTTCCTATTTTTTTGTCTTTTTGGCGGAATCCAACTGATTCAGATCAAATGGTGTTTCCTGATATACATAATAGTTCAGCCAGTTGGCAAACAACAGATTGGCGTGCGCCCTCCATGTTACGACAGGCGGCTTTTCCGGGTCGTCATCCGGAAAATAATTCACCGGCACCTGCGGATTCAGACCTCTGCTCTTGTCCCTGTCATACTCGTACTTCAGCGTCAGCTGATCATACTCCGAGTGCCCGGTGACAAATATCTGTCTCCCGTTCAGGGCCAGCACTATATAGACTCCGGCTTCGTCAGATTCAGAGAGTATCTCCAGCTCCCCGGCCCTTTCGATATCTTCTCTTCTGACCTCAGTGTAGCGGGAATGAGGTGCATAGAATACTTCATCAAATCCGCGAAGCAGCATCACATTCTTCTTATTCACTCTGTGTGCAAACACGCCGGACAGCTTCTCATCCAGGGCATGTTTGGGAATGCCGTAATGGTAATACAGACCTGCCTGGGCTCCCCAACAGATGTGGAGTGTGGAGTACACGTTGTCCAGGCTCCATTCCATTATCTCTTTCAGTTCGTCCCAGTAATCCACTTCTTCAAAAGGCATATGCTCAACAGGTGCACCAGTTATGATAAGCCCGTCGAATTTCCTGTGCCTGATTTCACTGAACGTATTGTAGAACTTGAGAAGATGCTCCTGTGGAGTATTCTTTGACTCATGGGTAGCAGGATGCAAAAACGTCACATCCACCTGGATCGGCGTGTTGCCAATGAGCCTGAGCAACTGTGTCTCAGTAACGATTTTTGTTGGCATCAGATTGAGCACAGCTATATTGAGAGGTCTGATATCCTGGCTCTCAGCCCTCTGCTCTGTCATTATGAATATATTCTCCCTGGTCAGCACTTCAGCCGCCGGCAATGTATCGGGGATCCTGATCGGCATCAATTCTCCACCTTTCAAATTTTCCACCCTTCAATATTGGTACGATCCGTACTGTGTCATTATCGATAAGCATTAGTATATATCTGATCTCCCGACTTTGTTTTCAGGAGATATGTTAAATATAATAGAACAAAGGCGAAAAATAATCAATAGCAAAGTTGCGCAAGAGAACAGCCGATTTACATCCTCCTGCTTTGCAGACTGCTCCCGGGCTGCTGACAGCCAGCTTCGGACTGCTTCAGACCGTACTGCTCAGTCTTCCTGCCGCTTTCATCCAAAGTGCCGGAATGCCCTGTATCGATTATTCAGGCAATCTCGGATCTTTCCCTGCCGTGGAAGATCCTGAACGCGACAACAGCTATGATTATCGCTGCGGCAGCCAGAACCCCTTCAAGCACGAATACATTGGTTATCACACCCAGGCCATAGAGTACTGCAAACATGTCTACACCGGCATGTATAAGTATCGCATACAGGAACCAGAGCCATTTTTTCTGAGAAACAGCTTTGAGGACAAACAGCGACAGGGATATCTGAAGGACAAGGGCTACCATCCTTTCAAAGCCTGACATCAGGAACATATACGACGGTGTGGCTGTCAGCAGCCTTATGCTTTCATTCACTGCCTCCAGTTCGCTGCCCGTCAGCGTATCTGCCGCACTGCTCAAAGCACCTGAGTTATGCATTAATGACATGGTAAGATTGCCGATGGCAGAAAGGCCTCCTATAATCACCGCTTCGATGCCGCCGTGCCCAAGTCCGTATGATATGCCGGTATCGATGCTTTCATTTTCGGATACCCTGATAAGGAATTTGAAACCGAGCAGTCTTGCGGTCTCCTCGAAGATACCTGCGGCAAACCCTGCATATATCATATACAGCCATTTGTTCTGAACCAATGCAGATGTGGCAGGGTCAGGTCCGAGAACTACCCTGTGCATTATACTTTCGAGTATCATTACGAAAACGAAGAACAGAAGGGCTCCAAGCAGCATTGCCTTCCAGTTCATCCTTTTTTTGATCCCGAGGACTATGATCAATGTGATCGGAACTAAAACGGACAATACTGCCGATATCATCATCGATGTGATGGAAAGCGTGCTTACATTGCCAATATCCATACCCATACCTCCAGACTGGTCATCATTTATCATCCCGGCTGACCGACTGCACCTCGGGACCGGACGCTGCTCGTGCCGCCATCGCATCCGCCACATGCACATATCCTGCTTTACGCAAAAACTGAGTAATGGTCAGCAAGTTTTGATTTGATTTATCATTGCAAAAAGTATAGTATCGAATTAAGTATATATGTAAAGTCAGTCAAATGGAAGAAAAAAATGATAAGGAGGCAATTTGCTATGGAAAAGAAACCTGCTTACCTCGATGAGAGTCTGAGCTTCGAAGAGCGGGCAAAGGATCTCGTGTCCCGCATGACACTTGAGGAAAAAGTGACACAAATGCTGCACAGTTCACCCGCCATACCGAGACTCGGGATACCGGCATACAACTGGTGGAACGAAGCACTCCACGGAGTGGCGAGGGCAGGTGTAGCCACCGTATTCCCACAAGCCATAGGAATAGCAGCCACCTTTGATGAGGACCTGGTTTACAGGATCGCAGATGTCATATCTACCGAAGGAAGAGCCAAATATCATGAAAATGTCCGCAAAGGCGATCGTGACATATATAAAGGCCTCACCTTCTGGTCCCCCAACATCAACATATTCAGAGACCCCAGATGGGGACGCGGCCATGAGACCTACGGCGAAGA
>DGEE01000001.1:27971-31707 GCA_002385815.1 Hungateiclostridiaceae bacterium UBA3934 | reverse complement strand
GCCGCATGTGCGAAGCACTATGCAGTACACAGTGGTCCGGAGGCTGAAAGGCACAGCTTCAATGCAATAGCCTCCGTGAAGGATATGCGTGAGACATATCTGCCGGCATTCAAAGAACTCGTGAAGGAAGCTGACGTTGAAGCAGTTATGGGTGCATATAACAGAACCAATGGCGAACCCTGCTGCGGAAGCAAAACCCTGCTCATCGACATACTCCGCGAGGAATGGGGCTTCAAAGGCCATGTCACTTCTGACTGCTGGGCAATAAAGGATTTCCATGAGGGCCATATGGTTACTAAAACAGCACCCGAATCAGTCGCGATGGCGCTGAAGAATGGCTGTGACCTCAACTGCGGTAATTTGTTCGGGAACCTGCTGATAGCTCATAAGGAAGGGCTGGTCACAGAAGAGGATATCGATAAAGCCGTGATAAGACTGTTTACCACGCGCATGAAGCTGGGCATGTTCGACGACCCCAAAAATGTCCCGTTCAGCGATACACCTTACGAACTGAACAGCTGCGACGAGCACAGCGACTTCTCCGTAGAGGTTGCCAAAAAGACATTGGTATTGCTTAAAAATGAAGGTAACCTTTTGCCGCTTGATAAAAAGAAGCTGAAGGCCATTGCTGTGATAGGCCCCAATGCAGACAGCAGAGATGCCCTGCAGGGCAACTATTTCGGGACATCAGACAGGTATGTGACAGTACTCGACGGCATCAGAAAAGCAGTGGGCAATGACGTGAGGATATATTATTCCGAAGGCTGTCACCTGTATAAGGACAGAAGCTCTGTGCTCACAGCCCCGCGTGACAGATTCGGGGAAGCACTGGCGGCTGCAGAGAGATCCGATGTGGTCATCATGTGCCTCGGTCTGGATGCCACCATCGAGGGAGAAGAAGGAGATACAGGCAATGAATTCGCCAGCGGTGACAAGCTGGATCTCAACCTTCCCGGCCTGCAGCAGGAACTGCTCGAAAAGGTTTATGCAACCGGCAAGCCCGTCGTACTGGTACTTCTGTCAGGAAGCGCCCTGGCGGTCAAGTGGGCTGATGAGCACATACCAGCAATAATCCAGGCATGGTATCCGGGAGGCCGCGGAGGCGAAGCAGTGGCATCACTGCTGTTTGGCGAGTACAGTCCTTCAGGCAGACTGCCGGTAACATTCTACGCTACTTCAGAGGAACTGCCTGACTTCCGCGACTACTCGATGAAAAACAGGACGTACAGGTACATGGAAAACGAGGCACTGTATCCCTTCGGATACGGTCTGAGCTATACAAGGTTTGAATACAGTCCGATCAGGGCTGAAAAAACGACCATCAAAGCCGGTGAATCCATAAGATGCAGCATCACTGTCAGAAATGTTGGCTCCATGGCATCCGAGGAAACTGTCCAGCTCTATCTTAAGGATGTGGAAGCAAGCGTCGAGGTCCCGAGATGGCAGCTCAACGGCATCAGGAAAGTGTTCCTTGAGCCCGGCAGCGAACAGGAAGTGACCTTTACACTGACACCAAGGCAGATGGCCCTTATCGACAACGATGGAAAGGCCATTCTGGAGCCAGGCACTTTTGAGATATACATAGGCGGCAGTCAGCCCGATGCAAGAAGCATCAAGCTGACCGGCACACCGGTCCAAAAAATCGCCTTCGAAGTGGTCGGCGAGCGCATGGAACTGGAATATTAAAATAATAAGTGCCAGGTATTTCATCTGGGTACATATTCCGATAGAACAGCAGTATTTTCAGAAATCCGTAAAATCCTTCCGGCATCTACGTTTAAGTAGCGCCGGAAGGATTTTTCATTAATATGTGTCTGTATGGCGTGCCTGGCACCAGATTTTCTGATAATATAATATCGAGGTGTTTCCATGAAACTCGAAGGCCTTCATGAAAAGGGAATATTTACTGAACACTATCCTTTCCGCCTTGTAGAAAACACTATCGATGAGTTCAGGTATCCGATGCACTGGCACAACGCAGCCGAACTGGTCTATAATGCCTCGGGTACTTGCTGCATCAGTGTCGCCGGCTCCGAATATGAGCTGAGAGACGGCGAACTGCTGCTGATACCTGCCGGCGAGATACACGAAATCATCTCGTGCAGCAAGAGCGGGAAAAGGTACTTCATCCAATTCAACATATCATCTCTTGATGGTTTTGGCGGCATCAATGATGTAAAGCCCTATATGGAAAAGATAACAAAGATAAGCGATGATTTCTGTCCCCAACTGAGGTCTTCTGTCGAAAAGTGCGTGACAGAACTGATCGATGAACATGAAAAAAAGAATCACGCTTATGAGCTGTCCCTGAATGCCAGGGTATTCGACATCATAGTTCTGATCTCAAGGAGCCTGGCCAGGTCTTCACCGGATTTCGAAAACACAAGGAGCAGGACAGTGACCGGCCTGAAGCAGATAAACAGAGCATTTGAATATATAGAGAAAAACTATCCCGGTCAAATCACATTAAAAGATATATCACAGGCAGCAGGCTTCAGTGAATACTATTTTTCCAGACTCTTCAAAGAGTATACCGGGCAGAGCTTCCTGAGCTATCTGAATACGTACAGGGTGAAACAGGCAGAGAAGCTGCTTAGATCCACAGAGAAATCGGTATTGGAGATCGCCCTGGATTCCGGCTTCAACAGTCTTACCACATTCAACAGGATATTCAAAAAAATAAAGGGCTGCTCTCCTTCGTATTACCGCAAGGCCGGCAGATGACCGGAGCAGGTGGGTGTCTTACCGGCCGCTTTGATATCTTCATCCCCTTCTGGATGCTGTAATATTCTTGTTAAGTAAAATTCACTGTATTGTAACCAATTGCCACGGCAGGTATGCCATACTATTAATAGCGGGTATTGTATCTGTTGGGAGGAGTATCAGGTACGGAATACTATCCGGCATCTTCACAGCAGTCTAAATGCTGTTGCGGATTTTACACTGCAGGATAGAGCAAATGCTTTCAGGCAGCTTACAGATGCACCGAACATTGTTTCAGCGCACCACAGTCTGCAGCAACAAATATACATCACGCGCAACACTGTAAAAAGCTGTATTTGCTTCCTCCTCGGATATGGGTAACAAAAGCAGATACAGTAATGGGGAAGGCCTCAGGCTTTCCCCTTATTCCTTTCCCTCTTACCGGTCACATTTTCTGTCTGACAGTCCGTCCCCATGGCTTTTTGCAAATTCACGTGACGGCATCAGCCTTGCGCCGCATCTTCTTTTCCAGCAGCTCTGATGCAGCCAGCATGATTACTATACATGTCAGCACAAAATATGGGAACAGCCTTATTCCGGCCACCGATGCGAGCTGGCCGAACAAGGGCGCTGCAACCGTTCCGCCTATATATGCGATGGCCATCTCAAGTCCTACGATGGCCTGCGATGCATCCTTGCCAAACCTGTTCGGGGTTTCATGGAGCATGGCAGGAAAAACCGGAGCAGTCCCCAGCCCTATCATCACGATGCCTGTAACAGCAAAAACCGCAGAGCGGGGCAATATTATCAGCAGAGCTCCGGCTACGCAAATAAGCTGACCCCATCTTATCAGATCCGCATTTCTTACTTTCATCGATACGAATCCTGATATCAGCCTGCCGACTGTGATGCCGCCGTAAAAGCAGGAAGCGACTGTCGCTGCATCAGCAGCGGAAAATCCGTGGTACACGGAAAGATAGCTGCTGCACCACAATCCCGTTGTGACTTCAGTGGCACTGAAGAATATGAATCC
>DGEE01000001.1:20237-27711 GCA_002385815.1 Hungateiclostridiaceae bacterium UBA3934 | reverse complement strand
CCGAAAAGGACCACGACAAGCACAGCCTGGACGATGGCAATGGTAAGGTAGCCAAACCTCCAGCCGTTTTGCGCGGCAATATGATATGCCATTATCATCGGCCCTGCGGTGGCTCCGATCCCCCAAAAACAGTGAAGCCAGTTCATATGGCTTGATTTGTAGTGCAGCGCCACGAAATTGTTCAGCCCTGCATCCACGCTGCCGGCGCCGAGTCCCAGCGGCACAGCCATAAGAAACAGGAACCAGACTGACGGCGCGAAAGCAAAACCAAGCAGAGCTGCTGCAGTCATTGCCACGCTGACTGCAGTTACTATTCCTGTTTTGAACCTGGTTATGAGTCTGTTTGAAAATAAGCTTGATATGATCGTCCCCACACTGATCGTCATGGCAAGATAACCAGCCATCGACACGGGTGCACCAAGCTCTGGCCTCATCGCCGGCCAGGCACTTCCAAGAAGTGAATCCGGAAGCCCCAGACTGATGAAGGCTATGTATATGATTATCAATAGAATTTTCATTTCAGGTCATTCTGCCTCATTTGCTGCTGATCCTGCTTACCCCTGTCCTGACAGCTGCCTCTGCCACTGCCTTTGCAACAGCATCTGCTACTCTGGGATCGAATGGAGCCGGTATGACATACTCGGGTGTCAGTTCGTCGTCAGATATCAGGCCGGCTATAGCCTGAGCAGCAGCAATCTTCATCTCGTCGTTGATATCGCTGGCCCTCACATCAAGCGCTCCTCTGAAAATGCCGGGAAATGCCAGGACATTGTTGATCTGATTCGGAAAATCCGAGCGCCCTGTACCTATTACGCCAGCTCCCGCCTCTTTTGCTTCATCCGGCATTATTTCAGGTGTCGGATTTGCCATGGCGAATATTATCGGATCCTTTGCCATGGTCCTTACCATATCCTTTGTCAGTATGCCAGCCACTGATAATCCGATGAACACATCAGCACCGGCAATGACATCCTCCAGCTTGCCCTTTTTCTTCTCAAAATTCGATATCCTCGCCATCTCGGCCTTTTCTGCATTCAGGTTGTCCCTGCCCTCATATATGGCTCCCCTGGTATCGCAAAGGATCACTTTTCTCAGGCCCATTGCCATAAGCAGCCTGGTAACGGCAATGCCTGCCGCCCCTGAACCGTTGACGACCACCTCGACATCGGTGATGTCCTTCTTCACCAGCTTCAGTGCATTTATCATGGCAGCGAGGGTCACGACTGCTGTACCATGCTGGTCATCGTGGAAGATCGGGATATCACATTCCGCCTTGAGACGCCTTTCTATTTCAAAACATCTCGGGGCAGATATATCCTCCAGATTGATGCCTCCAAAGCTTCCAGAAATCAGTTTTATCGTCCTGACTATCTCATCGACGTCCTTAGAGCGGATGCAAAGCGGGAATGCATCGACATCCGCGAAAGTCTTGAACAGCACACACTTGCCCTCCATGACGGGCATCCCGGCCTCAGGCCCTATATCACCCAGTCCGAGCACTGCTGAACCGTCAGTCACGACTGCAACGAGATTCCACCGTCTCGTCAGTTCATATGACTTATCCACATTGTCCCGGATCGCAAGACATGGTTCCGCCACACCGGGGGTATAGGCCAGCGACAACTCCTCTTTGTTTGTTGCCGGTACCTTGCTTATGACCTCGATCTTTCCCTTCCATTCATGATGGAGTCTGAGGGATTCCTTTCTGTAGTCCATTTCTTTCTCTCCTTCTGGGTATTGGATTTCAGGATCTTTGCTATGTACCTGTGACAGTAATCCTGTTGTGTTCTTTATATATCAAAACAATCATTATCAAGGATAGCAAAGTTCATTTCCATAATCAAGCTATTTTTAAACACATAGACGTATCCGCTTTCTCAAAAAATCTGAAATACTGTGATAAAATGAAATATCGTTTGGAAAAGCCGAATGTTTGTTCGACATCAGGCGATATAAAAAAATTCCGGGCTGTATTATTCGCCGGCAGAGATATATAATTGAATACCCGAACACAAGTTCGCCATGATCGGAGGCTTTCATATGAAATTCAAAGTTACGATTGGATGTGCCGCATGCGGATACAGCAATACAGTCAGGGCCGATGCCATATTCGACTGCTCAGCTCTTATGTGCCCGAAATGCAGAAATGAAGACTGCATGTCTGTCACAGCAGTAAAGGAAACGATTGCTGATGCTTTCAAAAAGCAAAATATCCTCAAACGTCTGGAAATGATACAGGATCTCTGACAGAGCGATGCAGCCGGTTTATATCACGGTTTCATTTTTTTGCTGCAAAAGACTCCTCGAACGGGATGAAAAAGCCCCGCGGATGGTTGCATACGATGCAGATTTCCGGCGCCTCATTCCCCATATGGATGTGCCCGCAGTTGGTACAGATCCAGACTGTATCCTCCTTCTTCCTGAACAGTATCCCGCTCTCCAGTTCATCTGCAAGTCTCCCGAATCGTTCAGCGTGGACTCTTTCGACCCTGGCTATGTTCTCGAAGATATGGGAAATTTTCGTATAGCCTTCTTCCTTCGCGATCAGACCGAAGTTCCTGTACACATCCTCCCATTCCTCGTTTTCATTGCGCTGTGCCGCCCTCAGCAACTCGAGGGTACTGTCGTAAAGATCCACCGGGTAGGCACCTTCGATGGCTATATGTTCTCCCGCAGCATCCCTGAGCAGTTCGTAAAAGACCTTGGCATGCGCTCTCTCCTGGTCTGCCGTATAATTGAAAACTGCCTCGATATTCTGCAGACCTTCCTTCCTGGCAAATGATGCCGCAATATTATATCTGTTCCTCGCCTGGCTTTCGCCTGCAAATGCTCTCATCAGATTGACATATGTTCTGCTTTCCCTAAAATTCATTTGCATCGCTCCTTATATTTGATTTACACAATATTATCCGTATAAAAAATGAAATTATTCCGCCACAAGACAGGTTTCCCGGACAAAAATCCAGTATCTCGCCAAAAGATCCGTCCTCCTGCTGTAAAGTCGTTTTCCGCATTGCTTTTATGAACCCGTATAGTATAATATCCTTTAGGCTGTCAACGGCCAAGTTTACACAGATGTGAGGTTTTTATGGACAACTCGGTTGCTGTTTTCAATCAGGTCCTCATCCTTTTTTTAATAATGTTCGTCGGATTTATTGCCAAAAAAACCGGTATAATAAATGATGCCGTCAGCAAAAAGCTGTCCGAGCTGCTGCTGAAGATAACAAATCCGCTTCTGGTGCTGTCTGCTTTCCAGATGGACTTTTCGCCGGACATCATGAATAATGTCCTGCTGGTATTCATTTTCGCTGTTGTTGCCAACCTGGTGTCCATATTGCTGGGGCAGGTGCTGTTTGTCAGGCAGAAAAACGAGATAAAGAAAATAATGAAGTTTACAGCCGTATATTCCAATTGCGGTTTCATGGGATTCCCAGTGCTTGAAAGTCTGTTCGGCAGGACCGGCATCCTGTACGGATCCATATATGTCGCCGTGTTCAACATATTCCTGTGGACAAATGGAATGGCTATATTCAGCAGCAGTGAAAAACTCAACAGGGATTCCATAAAAAAGATCGTGCTGAATCCCGGAATAATAACGGTATTGATAGGCATAGTTCTGTTCATGCTGTCCATCAGGCTGCCCGGCCCCGTTGCCGAAGCTGTGGATCTTGTGGGTTCGATGACTATCCCGCTTTCTATGCTGATAGTAGGTGCCACCGTGGCAGGCAGCAGATTCAAAGAACTGTTCAGGGGTTGGGATATCTATTATATCACTGCCGTCAGGCTTGTGCTGATGCCGTTGATCGCATTTGCTGCACTGAAAATCCTTGGCTTTCCGGAAATGCTGATGACCATCTGCGTCCTGCTGATTGCAATGCCGGCAGCGGCAACCACGACGATTTTTGCGGAATTATATGACAGCGATTCTGTTTTTGCCTCCCGGGTCGTTGTTTTCACGACACTGGCATCTATTGTGACGCTGCCGCTGATGATGCTGCTTATTCAATTGTAATGTATGGAAGGCGCGGCTTGTTTGTGGTAGAATATAGATACATTTCAATGATATTCACGGGGGTCGGTACATACTATGGACATCATCTCTACCAAAACGCAAACCAGGTTCCGGACACTTGTCGATATATTATCCTCAGGCGGGCAGAGGATATTCATACAGATGCACAATGCTCCGGACCCTGATTCTATAGGAAGCGCCTTCGGCCTTCAGTATCTGCTGCGAAATGCCGGCATCCATGCAGATATCTGCTACCGCGGCGAAATCGAAAAATACAGCACCAACAGGATGGTCGAGCTTCTTGATATAAAGCTGAGAAATATCAGAGACATACACGACATGACTGAGGATGATTACATTGTCCTGGTGGACTCACAGAAAGGCAATTCCAATATAACTGATTTAATAGGGAATGAGATAGCTTCTATAGACCACCATCCCGTATTCCAGAAAATAGATTATTTGTTTGAGGATATACGACCGGATGCAGGGGCATGTTCATCGATAATCGCTGAGTATTTCGTGGAAAATGATGTGGAGATCCCTAAAAATATTGCAACTGCTCTGCTTTGCGGGATCAAAACCGATACGCTGGATTTGTCCAGAGGTTTCAGTGAACTGGATCTTGACATGTTCTGCATGCTTTACAGGGTCGCTGATATTGAGCTGCTGAACCTGATCCAGCTCAACAAGCTCCGGTTCCGTGATCTGACTGCGTACAGCAATGCCATAAAGAATATAAAAATATATGGAAACGTAGGAATCGCATATCTTGGCGAGGACTGCCCCGATTCTTTGCTGGGCACTGTATCGGACTTCATTATGTCACTGAAGGAAGTCGAACTGGCAATAGCGTATTCCAGGAGAAAAGAGGGCGTTAAATTTTCCGTCAGGAATGAGACCACTCACTTTGACGCCGGGAAAATTATCATGGAAATACTTGAAGGGTACGGCAACGGCGGAGGACACAAATCAATGGCTGGCGGGTTTATCCCCGATGCATCAGTCAGGGAAACCTGGTCCACCTTCCATTCATTCCTCGAAAACAGGATCCTGGAAACGCTGGACAGGCAATCCCATGATTAGACTACTCACAGCACTTTAGACAGAAATTCCTTTGCCCGTGGATTCTGAGGGTTAGAGAAAAACTCAGCCGGTGCATTCTCTTCGAGGATCTGTCCATCATCCATAAACAGCACTCTTGTGGCCACTTCCCTGGCAAAGCCCATTTCATGGGTCACTATCACCATGGTCATCCCCTCTTCTGCCAGCTGCCTGATCAGATCCAGCACTTCTCCCACCATCTCAGGATCAAGTGCTGATGTAGGCTCATCAAACAGTATCACCTTCGGGTTCATCGCCAGCGCACGGATTATGGCTATTCTCTGTTTCTGGCCTCCTGAAAGCGTAGACGGGTATGCATCGGCTTTGTCCTCGAGCCCTATCCTCTTCAGCAGCCGAAGGGCATTTTCCCGTACTTCCTCTTTGATTTGCTGCCTGTTTGCATTGATTTCATAAAGGGGCTTTTTGTCCCTGGCAAAAAGATTGCTTATCCTTATGAAAGCATTCTTCAGCTTCTTCCTGCGAAAATCGGTAAGCTTCACATGCAGCGGTGCCAGCATGATATTGCCCAGCACTGTCTTGTTGTTGAAAAGGTTGAACTGCTGGAACACCATCCCCATACGCCGTCTGTGTATATTAATGTCGACCTTCATATCGGTGATATCGACACCGTCAAATATTATGGAGCCTGATGTGGGATCCTCCATGCAGTTGAGACAGCGCAGAAAGGTGCTTTTGCCGCTTCCGGAGGGCCCTACGACAACGACCTTCTCACCTTCGCTGATGGTGGTTGTGATGCCTTTGAGCACTTCGAGGTTGCCAAAGCTCTTTCTCAGATCAGTTATTTCTATCACTTTTTCTCAGGCTCCTTTCCATTATTCTGACGAACATCGCGATTATCATGACCATTACGATATAAATAAGCGCCATTGCAAGGTAAGGAACCATGAACTCATAATTATTCGTTCCGATGTAGCTGAAAGCGACATAGAGGTCTGCAGCGCCGACGAAGCTTACTACCGAAGTCTCCTTTACCAATGCTATCAGCTCATTGCCCAATGTAGGGAGTATATTCTTAACTGCCTGCGGAACGACGATTTTCAGCATCGTCACACTGTAGCTCAGGCCGACTGCACGACCTGCCTCCATCTGCCCCGGATCAACAGACAGTATGCCGCCCCTCATTATCTCTGATACGTAGGCCCCGCTGTTGAGACCGAATACCATGATACAGACATTAACAGGCGGCATATTTATGCCGAGCAGAGGGAGTATCACATAATAGGCCACCAGCAGCTGGACTACTATGGGCGTACCTCTGAACAGCCCTACATAGAATGCACATACCCCATTGAGTATCCTCGGCAGCCTTTTATACTTCGGCATGACTTCAATGGCAGCGATCACCGTTCCGATCACGATACCTATCGCCAGGCCGACAACAGCTATTATCAGCGTATTCTGAAGTCCTGTCAGTACTTTTGCATATCCATTGTGGTTTATGAATATTTCCCAGAACTTAGCTATTTTCTTATCAAAATTACCCATACCAATACCCTTTATTGTCCGCTTTCTGCCCTTTCAGATACGATGCCCCGCCGGAACCGGCGAGGCACCGCACACCTCATCACGACATCTGCCTGATCAGCGCTGTCAGTTCATTTCATTTATTGCTTCTGCAATGCATTTGGCAGGAGCTTCATCGATGACGACAAGATCTATGTTACCGTTGAGCATGTCCTGGACTGCCAGCGAACCTGATTTGTAGCCGACGCATTCAACATTGTATCCCTGGAAACCCCAATCCTCATCGCCTTCGACATAGAATTTCCCTGTGGTCCCGTTCTGCACACCGATCCTGGTTTTGCTGTCAAGTCCGCTCAGTACTGCCTCGACGTCTTCTCTCGTCTTGCAGTTGTCGAATCTCTTGTCAGAGGATTTTACTATCAGCATCTGAGCAGCATCATAGTACTTGTCAGAAAATGTGACATATTCCTTTCTGTCTTCTTTTATTGTAAGACCAGCCATGGCAATGTCCGCCTTGCCCTGTCCCACTGACAGACAAACAGCCTCAAAGTCCATATTGCTGATAACAAGTTCTTTACCAAGGCGTTCCGCCAGCAGTGCCGCTATTTCCATATCTATTCCGAGATATTTGTCCCCGGCCGTATATTCGAAAGGCTCGAAACCTGCATTGGTAGCTACCACAAGCTGATCCTTCGACGGATTGAGTTCTGCCGACGTAACCGGTGTCGGTGTCCCGTCCCCGAAGTAATTGTTGAGTATCTTGTCGAATGTGCCGTCAGATTTAATCTCCGCAATGAATTTATTTACCTCTTCGAGCAGCTCGGGTTGATTTTTATCCACACCGAATGCATACTCTTCTTCTGTCAGCGGTAT
>DGEE01000001.1:3981-20132 GCA_002385815.1 Hungateiclostridiaceae bacterium UBA3934 | reverse complement strand
GCTGTATGACCTATTTTTTCAGTGTCAGAGTGCCGAACACAGATGTATCCTGATATCCATTGCCGGAAGCATCATTCCAGTTTGCAACGCTTTGACGGACACCGCCCTTTGCATCATTGATCTGTACGTCAAAACCTATCTGCATGTCGGCCTTCGGAGTAATGATCCTGAATGGTATCTTCATTTCGACGATGTAATGAGACCCGGAGACCCTGACGGCGGATTCGAATCCCGCGGCGATATCTTCAGGGTTGAATGTCGCCATGTTTTCAAAGTTTACCCTGTACTGTCCGTCATCTTCCTGGTAGTATGTTGTTTTGGCATTGTTCTCATCCACGAATACCTCCACCGAGTCCTGTTCCCACGGATTGGCATTGGCTTTGTCAAGCTGCGGGTCATTGACATATACCAATACATACAGGTTCTGTTCATCCCACAGCACTCTCGCCGTTCCGCTGGCACCCTGCCAGGCCATTTGATAACGATCTGTCTTCAATGCAGGTGATTTGCTCCATATGGCATCTGTCTCCCCATCTATGACAGGAGTTCCATATCTGGCAAGTGACTGCCTGGAATCAAGGTACTCGGGTTTGTTTTCCTGCATGAATTTCTCCGGATCTATGACCCCATAATAGGCCAGCTTTGCCTGCAGATCCCTGTCAAAGAGTGTCGGATTCATGGATGATCTCCAGCTGGTGCCGTCATCCATACCCCAGAATGTCACACGTGCGATGTTGTCGGAATACTCCCTGAAAATACTGAAAAGCTCTGCATACAGATAACCTTGCTGGACCGCCTGCTTTTCAGTCATTTCATGGTTTGTACCCGCCATTACATCCAACTCTGTTATGCTTACTTCAACGCCCAGTGAAATAAATCTCTCAAGAGACTTTTTCACATTGATCGGATTCGTGTTCAATGAATAGTGGCCCTGCATACCGATGCCATCAATGAGCAGCTTGCCCGGATTACTCCTCTGGTATTTCTCATTCAGCTCACTGACCATGCTGTAAACCGCCCTGGATTTGTTCTGGTTGTCAAGATTGTAATCGTTGTAATACAGCTTTATATCCCATTCGGGATGGGCATCCAGCACTTCTCTCGCTGCGAGGAAGGCCTGCTCCACATAGTCATCTCCTATGGCGTTGTACCACGGGGATTTGCGCAGTGCTCCCCTCCAGTCCTCCGGCTTTGATGGATTGTCGTTCATGGCTTCATTCACGACATCCCAGGAGATGACCTTGTCTCCGAAGTGCTCCATAACAGTCTTTATATGGGTCCTCAGGTTTTCGAGAGCCTCATCGCGGCTCAAATACACATCCCTGGCCGACTGATTCATCCACTGAGGCGACTGCTGGTGCCAGACCAGTGTATGTCCATGTATCTTAAGACCTGCTTTCAATACGTTGTCGACCATCCTGTCAGCAGTGCTGAACGTGAATCTGCCCTTGGAGCGCTGCAGCGCATCCGGCTTCATCGCATTTCCGAAAGTGACTGTATTGTGGTGCATTTTCAAAAGCTCCAGCCTGACACCGTAAGTATCCTCGAGAGATATGGCATTTCCTATCAGGAAATCATTTTTATATACATCTTTTATGGGTGTGAGATCCGTCTGTATTCCCTTCACGGCCTTTCCTGTACGCTCTACCGAAATATCGTCTATATAGAATGAAGCCTTCGGATCTGAACTTTCGATATATATCGTTATGTAATCGCTTTTGGTATTGTAGCGGTATAAGCCCTCAAGCCTGACCCAGCCGTCTTCAGTACCAAGGTTATGCTGTACAATATTGGCGTAATTGGCACCGCTGCCGCTGCCTGTCTGCGTGGAAAGCATGATCTGCGCACTCAAAGGCTCTATTAGCTTTACATGCACCGAGATCCTGTATTCGGCACCCTCCTCCACATATTTGTCGATCCTGAGTGAAGGCCCATGCCACGATTCAGATCTGTTTGTCACCTTCAGCGAATACTTCCCACCCTCTGTCACATTTGCTTCGTCTGTAACAGAAAGGATCTCAGATCCGCCTCTGGCCGAAAAACCCTGCGCAGTTTTGGTTTCAAAGCTGACAGGCACAAATACCTCTGCCTGGCCTTCCGGCGTTTGAGCCTGGCCCGCCGCATCACCGTCCTGCTCCTTCTGGCTGCCCCCGGGATCTGCCGCATCACCGCTTTTGTCGTCTGCGGGCGTCTGTTCATCTTTCCCGTCACCGAACTGATCCGGATCTGTATCCTCAGTGCCGGATCCTTCGTCAGTACCCGCCGAAACCCTGCCGGGATCGGTCTCATCCCCCTTATCCGCTGTCTCCTGACCACAGGAAGTCATAAACATCAGGATCAGGCAAATAATCATAAAAACAGCTATAGTCATTCTGCTCTTTTTAAAAACAGTGCCGTCCAAAACCAAACACCTCCGCTGACCTGACAGCGCTGACATCAAATCCTCAAACATCGGCTGCCAACATATGTATATGTTACAGTATAAGTATAACACCGCCAAGAGCAAATTTCCAATCAGTATAAGCAGCTGACAAAGCCCCTGTCCTCTGGTCTGTCATATGTGCCGGAACGATCAGACCTTGCGGCTGATACAGCCTGCTGCTCACTGCACGAGTATCTGTTTGACAATATTGCCTGAGGGTATAAAATTAAATCGTGCGGTATTTTTTGTTTGTGCAGCCATCATCGTCCTTTTGCCCCGGACTTGACTGTCCGCCGGCAGCACAGATAAAGAAGCTGCAATGCCGATCATAAATCATATAAGGAGGCTCTGCATATGAAAACATGGGATGGGTATATGAGGGGTATAAACCTGGGTGGCTGGATCTCCCAGTGTCCGCGCGAACAATCCCACTACGACAGCTTCATATCGGAAAAGGATATACAGACGATAGCTTCATGGGGGCTCGACCATATCCGTCTGCCGATCGATTATGACGTAGTGGCCGATGATGAAGGACGATTCAAGCCAGATGGCATAAAGTATGTGGATGATTGCATCAAATGGTGCAAAGACAGCGGCCTGAACATAATACTGGATTTGCACAGGGCGCCTGGTTATGCATTTTACGATCAGAATAACACGCTTTTTGAAGATGCTCATGTACAGGACACTTTCACAGGCCTCTGGAGAGAATTTGCGACAAGATACGGCAAACTCAGCGATTTTGTATCCTTCGAACTTCTCAACGAAGTGGTGGATGCTGAAAGCAGCCAGTGGAATGACCTCATCAGAAGAGCCATATGTGAGATCCGTAAAACAGCTCCTGACATAAAAATAGTGGTAGGCGGTATCCGCTGGAACAGTGCCAGCAGCCTTGAATTACTGGATGCGCCGTATGATGAGAATATTATTTTTACCTTCCATTTCTATGATCCGTTCCTGTTCACGCATCAGGGTGCTACATGGGTCAAGCCTCTGTCCGACCTGTCCATGGAGTATCCGGGAAACATCGAAGATTACCGAAGCACAGCTAAGGAACTCAATTCCTATGATTCAGAGTATTCCACTGTACCGGAAATGAACAGGGATTATCTGGTCAAAAGGATGATGCCTGCCATCGATATAGCAAAAAAGTATGATGTGCCCGTCTATTGCGGGGAGTATGGTGTTATTCTCCACGCGCCTGATGAGAGCGCCCTGAACTGGTACAGAGACATACACTCTGTATTTGAAGAGTACAGGATCGCCAGAGCTGCATGGACTTACAAATCCATGAGCTTCGGCGTGATCAACTGGCCTGACGATACCGCAGAGCAGATTATAAAATATCTGTGATGCAGCTATATGCGGTTCCGTATTTTACAAAAAATCCTGAGGAGGTTATTCGATGGACTTGAAATACAAGGATAAATCGTACTCAGTCGAGGAACGAGTAAATGACCTTATCGGAAGAATGACTGTTGAAGAAAAAATAGGACAGATGATGCAGATCAGCTTCACATCCGTCAGTGCAGAAGAGGCGGAGGAATGGATAGCGGAACGGTGCGCCGGCTCTTTCCTGCACGCACTGGGAGACGAGGCAGTTCATCTGCAAAGGATGGCATTGAACACGAGGCTTGGTATCCCGCTGCTTTTCGGGATAGATGCCGTTCGCGGTCATGCTCTGCATAATGGCGCTACCATCTTCCCGACCCAGTTGGCCATGGCATGCAGCTGGAATCCGGAGCTTGTCAAAGAAGCCGGCAGAGTCACTGCGACAGAAGTGGCCGCAGACGGTCTCCACTGGACCTTCTCGCCCATCCTCTGTCTCGGAAGGGATCTCAGATGGGGAAGAATAAATGAGACCTTCGGTGAAGACCCGTATCTGACCGGCGTCCTGGCTGCTGCAATCATACAGGGCTATCAGGGCGATTCACTGTCCGATCCCGACAGCATACTTGCCTGTGCCAAGCATTACATAGCATACGGTGAAGGGACCGGAGGCAGGGACGCATATGATTCTCAGATAGGTATGAGGAAGATCAGGGAAACTTTTCTGCCTCCATTCAAAAAGGCAGTCGAAGCCGGATGTGCAACATTCATGTCAAGCTATCAGTCCATTGACGGCACACCGGTGACAGCCAACACGAAGGTGTTGAGAAATCTGCTGAAAGGTGAGCTCGGCTTCGCCGGCTTTGTCGTGACAGACTGGAACAATGTGGGCAGTCTCATAGCCAACCAGCATGTCGCGGGTGACATGGCAACAGCGGCAAGAAAAACCATCGAAGCCGGAAATGATATGATAATGAATACCAACGATTTTTACGAAGCTGCACTCAGGCTCGTAAAAGACGGTATTGTTCCTGTAGAACTGATCGACGATGCAGTCCGCAGGATCCTCCGGATCAAATTTGAGCTCGGGCTCTTTGATGGCAAAGCTGACAACGGATCCGGCCGCACCAAAAGTGTAATAGGATGCAAAGAGCACCTTGAAGCTGCCCTCGAAATAACAAGAGAAAGCATAGTACTTCTTGAAAACAGGAACAATACCCTCCCGCTGGCCGGATCTGTGAAGAAGATAGCCGTCATTGGCCCCAATGCCGATGATATACAGTCGCATTTCGGAGACTGGACTTTCCTGAGCCATCCGGAACCAAAACCTCATGAAATACCAAAACTGCAGGTCCATACTATCCTGAGCGGGATAAGGGAGCTTGCAGGACAAAAAGGCATCGGTGTCGCATACCACAAAGGCTGTGATATCATGGACAGGGATGACGCAGATATAGACGGAGCTGTGGAATGTGCCGCCGGATCCGATGTTGTCATCGCAGTGGTCGGAGACTGTCTGGAGCAGAACGGAGAGTACAAGGACAGGGCTGATCTTTCGCTTTCAGGAAAACAGCAGGAGCTTCTGGAGAGCCTGAAGAAATCCGGAAAACCATTGATAGTCGTGCTTATCAACGGCAAACCCTTATCCATACCCTGGGTAGCGGAAAATGCAGATGCAGTGCTTGAAGCCTTCAACCCGGGCCTGTTTGGCGGAAAGGCCGTGGCAGAGATCATATTCGGCGAAGTAAATCCGAGCGGCAAGCTTCCGATCTCTTTTCCATACCATTCCGGACAACTGCCGGTATACTACAATCAACTGCCAGGCTGGCACGGCGGACGCTATATGGACATGCCGGACAAACCGCTTTACAGCTTCGGTTATGGACTTTCCTACACCAGTTATGAGTATTCCGGCCTGCGTCTGTCCCATACCGAATGTACTGCTGATGACACGGTTACCGTATCCGTTGATGTGACAAATACAGGGCCATATGACGGAAAGGAAACTGTCCAGCTATATGTGAAAGACATCATCAGTTCCGTGGTCACGCCTGTGAAGCAGCTCAGGGGTTTTGTGAAAACGGAGATCAGAAGCGGAGAGACAAAGACGGTGGAAATCCCCCTTCCCATCAGAGAACTTTGTATAATAGATGAAAATGAAAATCAACTGGTAGAGCCGGGCGAATTCGAGATCCTCGTCGGGCCGGATCCAAGACCGGAAAGTCTGCTGAAGGCAACTCTGACAGTCAGATGATGAATAACGGCAAAATAACATAGCCCGCGCCAGAGACCGTCCGGCCTGTACTGATCCGGCCAGACGGTCCGGCCAGTCCGGGCTTTGTTTTTTGTCCTTATCACTTGACACCATATCTAATTCTGATAATCTTATTCTAGAGCGTTTTTCTTTCAGGCCCAGGCAAATACAGGAGGTTATTAAATGAGCGAGATAAAGACAATAGGTGTATTGACCAGCGGTGGAGATGCACCGGGCATGAATGCAGCGATCAGGGCTGTCGTCAGGACAGGTATATACCATGGAATGACTGTCAAAGGCATAAACAAGGGTTTCAATGGTCTGATAAACGGTGATATATTCAAGATGGACCTGAGGAGCGTTTCAGATATCATCCATAAAGGCGGTACCATCCTCAAGACAGTACGGTGCCAGGATTTCAAAACCGAAGAGGGTATTCGTAAGGGTATCTCCATGGCCGAGGTTTTCGGCATCGATGCCATCGTCGTGATCGGAGGTGACGGTTCACTCCGCGGGGCCAGGGATCTGGCCAGGTTCGGCATGAAAGTCATCGGGATACCCGGCACCATAGACAATGATATCGGGTGTTCTGAATACACAATAGGCTACGATACATGTCTTAACACTGTCCAGGACGCCCTCGACAAAATAAGGGATACGGCATATTCACATGAACGCTGCAGTGTTCTTGAAGTAATGGGCAGACATGCCGGCTATATAGCCCTCAATGTCGGCATTGCCAGCGGTGCGGAGGTCATTATACTGCCGGAAAGACCCTTCGATTTCAACAAGGATATCATAAAACCGATAATCGAAGGCAGAAACAGAGGCAAGAAGCACTATATAGTTATCATAGCCGAAGGTGCCGGCGGTGCTGTAAGTGTTGCAGAAAAAATAGAAGAGATAACCCGGATCGAATCGCGGGCAACGATCCTCGGCCATATACAGCGCGGCGGAAGCCCAACGGTCCGCGACCGTGTCATGGCCAGCATCATGGGTGCAAAGGCGACGGAGCTGCTCTCCGACGGTATTTACAATAAGGTGGTGGCATTGAAGGAAAACAGGCTCGTCAGCATCGATATCGAGGAAGCACTGGAAACCACCAAGGAAATGGACAATGATATGATCGAACTGAGCAGGATCCTGTCGCTGTAACGGCGACAGCCTTGATAAATAAATCAGCCCGTTTTCAGATCCGGGCTGATTTTATTTTATGTGTATACTTATTTGCTTTCCTGACAACGGATTCATTTCCCGCATTATCTATCCGCTTTCGGGAGGGTCATCTGTATTTCCGGATAAACCTGCTTCCTTCTCTGTAATCAGCTCTCCAGGGTCAGATCCCCTTCCTTTATCCAGCCGATCCTCCTGCAGATCAGCCCAAGTGCCCAGCAGATGATGGCTGGCAGCACGATGCTGATCATCACCAGTGCGATCCAGTCTGCCGCTGTAATCGAAGCTTTTATGCCGGCTGCCACGTCATTGACCCAGCCTGTATATACCCCTATGGGTCCTACAAGACCACAGGTCCCCATACCCGATGCTACCGCCGGACCGTTCATCTGCAGCTTGAATACAACTGTTGCCATCGGGCCTGTGATGGCACTTGTCAAAATGGCCGGTATCCATATCTTCGGATTCCGGACTATGTTGCCCATCTGGAGCATCGATGTCCCGAGACCCTGAGAAACCAGTCCGCCCCAACGGTTTTCACGGAAGGACATGACTGCGAATCCCACCATATTGGCACAGCAACCTGCCAATGCCGCCCCTCCGGCCAATCCCGTCAGCCCCAGAGCGTGGCATATGGCGGCACTGCTTATGGGCAGCGTCAATGCCATCCCGACCATGACCGAAACCAGAATGCCCATGATGAAGGGCTGCTGTTCAGTCGCCCACATTATAGCCTGTCCTACGGAGCTGGCTGCCAGGCCTATGGCCGGCGCGATCAGAGCAGAAAGACCTACACCCGCCAGTATGGTCACCAGGGGAGTGACCAGTATATCTATTTTTGTCTCTTTTGAAACAGCTTTGCCGATCTCAGCGGCTATTATAGCTATAATAAGTACTGCCAGCGGACCTCCGGCTCCTCCGAGCTGATTCGAGGAGTAACCCACTGCAGCCAGTGAAAAAAGCACCAGCGGAGGACATTTCAATGCATACCCTATGGCTATTGCCATGGCGGGACCCGACATGGCTGATGCAAATCCGCCTATATCATTCAGAAAGGTCAACCCCGTCTGGGTTCCTATCGTATTTATTATCGTACCTATAAGAAGCGAACAAAACAGACCCTGCGCCATGGCACTCATGGCATCTATGCCGTACCGCCGGCCTGAAATGATTATTCCTTTCCTTTTGAGGAAAGCATTTATTTTCCCTGATTTTGCAACCGCATTTTCCATATGTGTCTTCCCCCCACCTCTCACAATACACCGATACAAAATATATGCAGCAGTATTGCAGCAATATATTTGCTGTCTGTATTTTTCATGTTTGGTACTATTTTATCCAAAATCCCGGGTTTGTCAATACTTCGGAAACACGGCACTCTTTCTGTCAGACTCCCTGTGCGGTCCCGGCTTCAGGTGCGGCGCGTTTCCGTATCCTGTGCCGGGCATAGAAGAAGCTCGCCACCTGGCCTATCCCCGCCAATGACCATGTGATGGGGTAGCAGACAAAAAGCATGAATACGGAACGATACCATGTGAAAAAAGTAGCCAGCCAGACGATCCTAAGCAGGCACGCACCTATCAGCGTGCAGAGCATGGGAAGTATGGAATAGCCCATCCCACGGGTCAGACCGGGGAACACATTCATTACCCCGCAGGTGAAAAACGCAGCCATCATAATATATAAGCGCTGCATACCCAGTTCGATGACCTCCGGATCAGACGTGTACAGGCCGAGCAACGGTCGGCCGAAAAGCAGTATTGTCCCGCACAGTATGATCCAGGTGGCAAATATCAATACGGTGCACACCTTTGCGATAGTGTCGATCCGCTCATACTTTTTTGCACCCATATTCTGACCTGTAAAAGTTATGGCCGCATTATAATAGGCATTCATCGTAGTGCCCGCAAAGCCTTCCACATTGCTGGAGGCAGAACTGGCAGCGACCATGGTGGATCCGAAGGAGTTCACCGCGGACTGGATAAGAGTGTTGGATATGGAGAAAAGCAAGCCCTGCAATCCCGCAGGCACGCCGACTCTCAGAATGATCTTGAGCTTCCGGCTGTCGATACAAAGCCGCCCGGGTATGAAACGGATGGCCAGGCCGCTCCTGTATAAGCACATCATAATAAGCAGTGCTGAGAGGTATTGTGAAATGACCGTGGACCACGCCACTCCAGCTACACTCATATCCAGAACGGCTACAAAAAACAGGTTGAGCAGCACATTAACGACACCGGCAATGACGAGATAGTACATCGGACGGCGGCTGTCTCCTGCGGATCGCAGGATGGCTGCCGCGAAATTATACACCATGTTGGCCGGCATGCCTATGAAATATATCCTCATATATAATACTGACATGGAAATGATATCACCAGGAGTGCCCATCATGACCAGCAAAGGCTCGCACAGTACCAGACCCGTCACCATGACGATCAGCCCTCCTATGATACTGATGGCGATCGAAGTATGGACAGACCGGCTCACATCTGCGGGATGGCCGGCTCCATAATCCTGTGCCACTATGACACTGGTACCCACCGACAAACCCATAAACAGGTTGACCAGCAGGTTTATCAATGCCCCTGTGGCGCCTACTGCCGCAAGTGCTCCTTTGCCTGAAAACTGCCCGACGACTACCATGTCAGCAGCATTGAACAGCAGCTGCAGGATATTCATCGCCATGATGGGCAGAGCGAAAACAAGTATTTTGCCAAACAGCGGTCCGCTGCACATATCCATGTCCCGATGCTTTGAAATGATCAAAAAAATCTCTTCTTTCTCTCAAAATTATTAAACCGCTTATATTGCGGTTTGAATCTGCCTGCCCCTGTGCGGGGTAAACAGATATACATTGCCTTATCCGATTACAAGCATTATCTTTATTGATAGATATCATAACACAATAAGCATTTCTGTTCCATCGACTATCTAGTTTGATATTGCAATGTTTGCGTAATAAAGTACATTTAAAAGCACCATCTCAAATAGACGAGATGGTGCTTTCAACGGCTGTAATGTTGATTTGCTTATCAGTAATTCTGCTTCCTTACCTCAAAGAAGCTCTGCGGATGCAGGCATACAGGGCAAACCTCAGGAGCTTTCTTGCCCATTACCAGGTGACCGCAGTTGCGGCATTCCCACATGGTCATTTCGGCTTTTTCAAATACTTTCTGCATTTCTACATTCTTGAGAAGTGCACGGTATCTCTCCTCGTGGGCCTTTTCGATCTCAGCGACCATCCTGAACTGTGCAGCAAGAGCGGTAAAGCCTTCCTCCTCCGCATCCTTTGCAAAACGCTCATACATATCGGTCCACTCATAGTTTTCACCTTCTGCAGCGCTCAGCAGGTTTTCTGCTGTGTTTCCCAGCTCGCCGAGAGCCTTGAACCACAGCTTCGCATGTTCTTTCTCGTTGTTGGCTGTCTCCTCGAATATTGCAGCGATCTGCTCGTAACCTTCTTTTCTTGCTACAGAAGCAAAATAGGTGTACTTGTTCCTTGCCTGTGATTCACCGGCAAATGCTTCCATGAGATTCTTTTCTGTTTTTGTTCCTTTTAGATTCATTGTCAACTCTCCTTTATCATTATTTTTTGTTTTTGACCACTTAAGCTTTTTTAGCAATTTTTCTGCAGCCTCCGTCGGGAAACCCTCCGGCGGATCATTAAGTATACCTTTGAGCAAGCTTTCAGCCTCATCACTCTGAGGCAGCATATACCCTGACTCTCTGAGCAGATCCTCCGCCATGATCCTGTTGGATCTGGAAATCGCCTCAGCAAACTGCCGGGTTATTGCATCATCACTGGTTTTCGCCACTTCAGCGGCTATTGCTTCCTGTTCGGTCTTGCTTTTTGCCAGGGAACGCAGTGCATTTTTTACTGATGCCTCCTTAGGCTGCTGAGGGGGATAGTTATCAGGCACGAGTGAGATTGCTCCGGACGGACAGGCATCTACGCATGCCCTGCAGCCCTCTATGCATTTGGTTACGTCAATGATGCTGTTCTCCGTATCTGTCGCTCCAGTCGGGCAGACATAAAGGCACAGACAGTCCTTGGTACATAATCTTATATTTCTTACTGCTGGCATAGTTTTACCTCCTTCCAACCTGCGACATTTTGAAATTGGGCACCTTGCATATCGGACAGACCTGGGGCAGTGTATCGCCTATATATACAAAGCCGCAAATATCACAAACGTATATCTTCGTGTTTTCCAGCATTGCATTTCCTTCCCTGGCATATCTGTCCAGCAGGGATTTCACTATCCTGCTCACCTTCTCGCTCCAGACGAGTGCTCTCAGTGCGCCTCTGTCAGCCTTTTTTGTCGCTGCTGCATTGGCTTTCGCAAAGCCATCAGACAGATCAGCATCCAGGAGCTTCGTCGCGTCATCAAGACTCACGCCTTTTTGGACAGCCATCTTGCTCTTGTAGTAATCAGCCAGCTGATTGAACAAACCCATTTCTTCGACAAGATATTGTTTTTCGCACCCTTTTGCCAGATTGGAAAACAAGGCGCTTAGTTCACCGACTGAAAGCTCTCTGAGATCCTCGTGATCCTCTCCTTCAACATCATTGTTCTTCTCCGATCCGTCTGATACTTTTGTCGGGCTTGCCGTCACTTTCTTTACGACATTTTCTGATGGTTCTGCAGCACGGTCCTGCTGTGGTGTTTCTGCCTTCTCAAAAACCGATTTGGGTGCGCCGCACAAGGGACAGACGAAATCATCCGGGATATCCTCCCATTTTGTCCCAGGGGCAATGCCTTTTTCCGGCCACCCAGCGGCCTCGTCATACACAAAACCGCAGATCGAGCATTTAAACTTGCTCATTCGACCCCTCCTCTTTACATTTTTCGCAAATATATTCCAGGTTAAGATTGTATCCTGTGATTTCGATCCCCGCCTGCCTCTCCAGATAGTCCTTGAGCCCGGTGATAAATACATCATGTACTTCTCCACACTTCTTGCAGATAAGATGCTCATGGGGCTTTGTGGACCTGTCATATCTGTCCGGTGAATCGGGGATCGTGATGCGCCTGATCTGTCCGGCATCCACCATGACGCCCAGATTTCTGTACACTGTCCCTATGGCAATGGTGGGCATTTTTTGCTTTGCTTTCAGATATATCTCCTCGGCAGTCATATGTCCCGGATATGAATTTATAACATCCAATATGGCTTTTCTTTGCCTTGTCAACATAAGCACCTCGAGAATAAGAATTATTCTTAATTTATCATACGACAAAAAAATCCTGATGTCAATATATGATTCAGGATTTTTTCGATCGATTTGTGTATATATGATACAGGGGTTCTACATTCGCAGCATGGATTCGTCATGTCCTCAGTTGCCTGAGCAGATCGGCTGGATCCCGGCACCGGATCAGGTATTATCTCACCAGCTCAAAGTAAGTGAACACCCATCCTCCGTCAGTATACTCATAGGTGAAATCAAACTGTTCAGTGCCCGATACCGTTTGCTCGAAAGGATCATCATAGACCTCTACAGTGACTCTGTATACTATTTTTTTGTCACTTTCCCTGAATATCTCGTAAGTTTCCTCACCCTTCGTAATGTCACTGCCCCTGCCTGCAGGGATAGTGTACAGTGCACCATCTATATCACGGTAAAGACGCATATCTGAGCCACTGCCGGTCAGAAGCCCTTCGACGATTTCATCGGTAAATATGGTCAACAGATAGGATCTCAGGTCATCATAAGTTTTTATCTTATCATGGGTCACCCTGTTGTACTGATATCCGTCTGCTTCTCTGATATCCTCATAATCCGCAGGCATGGTACCCAATTCAAACCAGCCAAATGCCTCAACTGCCTTTTGGTATGCTTCGGAGATTTCCTTGTCCGTGATCTCAGGTATCCTGTCACCGCTCCCGCCCTCATCACTGTCATTTTCGTTTCCGCCAGGCTGTTCCGGAGCTGAGGGATCTTCTCTGTCTCCATTCTCCGCTGTGGCCGCTGTCTGCCCGTCAACAGGTTCGTCTTTTGATCTGTCGGGAGTGCAGCCAGCTGCCATACATACTACCAGTAAAGCACTGATGAGCACCATGATCAGCTTGCCGGGTGCTGCTATCCCTGCTCTGGATTTTCCTGACATGTCTGTGATATCTCTTTGCATTTATACCTCTTCCATGTTATTCCGTCGTCATGACTGTATTGTGTCGTTTTGATGCATTTTATGCTAGATATTCCATAGGCTCTCAGTTAATATTGTAATAGATACTGCCTTCCCTTTCAAGTAAAACATGACTTTATTTTCTGCCCTGTTTTAGGTTATAATGCTGCATAGCGGCGGCAGCGAAAACCGCATATAGAAAAACGCCCGGTATTTTAACACAAAGACAGGAGGAATTATCAAGTGAATATCTGGCATGATATATCGCCTGCGCGCATCAGCGCCGAAGACTTTTTTGCTGTAGTGGAGATCCAGAAGGGATCAAAAACCAAATATGAGCTTGACAAGGACACGGGCATGCTGGTACTTGACCGTATACTCTCGACTTCCACTCACTATCCTGCAAACTACGGCTTCATCCCGCGTACCTACGGTGACGACAATGACCCATTGGATGTATTGATACTGTGTTCAGAGCCGATAGTGCCCATGACACTGGTCAGATGTTATCCCATCGGAGTGTTTTCGATGATAGACAATGGCAGAAAGGACAGCAAGATAATCGCCATTCCTTTCACAGACCCCAGCTACAACTGCTACAGGGATGTTTCGGATCTGCCGAAGCACATATCGCTTGAGATGACCCACTTTTTCAGCGTATATAAGGAGCTTGAGGAATCGGAGACAGAGGTCGCCGAAGTGGAGGGGCGCGAAAAAGCCATTATGACCATACAGAAAGAAATCGACAATTATCTTGAGAAATTCCAGAACCGTTCCGTCTCTCATGATGATGTCGGGTAATGCTCCCCGCCACTTCGATGATTTAGCTGAATATTATGTCCTGATTAATGGATCCATATCTAAGCATCAGGTCCGACACCGAACTTCTCCAGGTTCTTCAGGCTTATCCTGAGGCTTTCAAATGGATCCCTCATGCAGATGTCCTGCTCCACAGCAGCCCACCGCACTCCGGTTTCTCTGCATGCATCTATGATGCCCGGCCAGTTGAGATTGCCCTCACCTACTTCAGCCATCGCCTGCTTGCCCTGGTACATCATCATATCTTTAAAGTGGATAACGTCCATGCGGCCTTTCATTTTCCTGATCCACCAGATGGGGTCGGCTCCCCCGGCCTGTACCCAATATGTGTCGATTTCAAAATCAAAGCACTCCGGATCAGTTTCACTGAACAGGATCTCCATTCCTGTTGCGCCATCGAATTTGTGGAACTCAAAATCGTGATTGTGATAGATGAAGCGCAGGCCGTTTTCATTCAGGGTCCTCCCGAATCCGCTGGCAATCCTTGCGAATTCGACAAACCCTTCTTTATTTTTGCGGAAACGCTCCGGCATGGCACCCAATCCCACATACCTGCTGTCCCACATTTTATGGAGCTCGATCATCCAGTCCATATCATTTTCCAATTCATCGAAGCCGACATGAGTAGCACAGATCGTCAATCCCAGTTCTTCGGTGGTCTTCTTTATCAGCTCTGCCTTTCCCCGGTCGATGTGACCCATTCCGGACACCTGTACCGCATCGTATCCGATTTCTTTAACTCTTTTCAGTGTGCCTGCAATGCCTTCAGGGGTTTTCATAAACTCCCTGAGAGTGTAAAGTTGTGCTGCGATCCTGATATCGCTCATGTTTTTTCCTCCTCATGTCCGTATTTGTCTGCAAAGTCATATGTCCGGTTTTATGTTTTCACTGTCTGCTTGTCCTGTCAGACTTTTCAGTATCTGCTGCTCTCCGAATATGTAATCCCGTCCATTTACGGATGAGTCATAGATACCCTCGATCATTCCGACGGAAACAGCAGCATCAGCAATGCTTATATAATCTGCTGTGCCACGCAGAAGGCATTCGTAGAAATGGTTTATGAGCTTCTCATGGCTCAGACCCCAATAGGCTTTCTCACCGGTAGCAGTCTGATCACAGGTCAGCAGTTCCCTTTTCCCGTCCCGTGTCATGTACAGTTCCCCATCCCGGATCGCCAATGACCCTTTTTCACAGTGGATATCGATCAGTACAGGAGAATTGTCAGTGAAGCAATTTGTGCCGTAGAAGATCCCTCTCGCACCGTTTTTGAAATAGATAGTGGCCTCAGCCGTATCATCTACTTCGATTATTCCGCGCAAACACCGGGTATCTGCATGTCCCCTGATACTCTCGATTTCCCCGCCAAACCACTGCATCAGGTCCAGGGTATGGATCGCCTGATTGATGAGCACTCCTCCCCCCGCCTTTGCCTTGGCCCCTCTCCAACTGCTTTCGGCATAGTAGTCTCCGTCCCGGTGCCATGTGACGATTCCCCTGATACCTTTTATATCCCCCAGCAGTCCGGAATCAATAATCTCCCTGGCTTTTACGGAGGTCGGATTGAAGCGGTTCTGAAAACATACAGCCAGATGTTTCCCGCATGCTTCTGCCGCTTCTGCCATTTGCACCGCTTCCCTGGTACTGATGGCAACAGGTTTTTCTGTCAGTACATGCTTGCCCGCTTCCAAAGCATCGATCGTCATGGAAGCGTGAAGATAGTGGGGCGTGCAGATATGGACCGCCTGCACGCTGGGATCCCTGAGCATTTCCCTGTAATCTGTGTAATAATCACAGTTATATCTGGCGGCAGCCTTCTCCGCAGTGCGTTCATTTATGTCCGCCACAGCAATGAGTTCAGCCAGGCCTGATTTGGCAACGGCATCCGCATGGATCCCGAAAACAGCTCCGCATCCGATAATGGCGACTCCTGTTTTTCCCATAGTTTTCACTTCCGTATCATCAATTTTGTTTCGTACTGGTTCGAATCCTGCCCGGATGTGCTGCCGGCCTGTTCATC
>DGEE01000001.1:0-3755 GCA_002385815.1 Hungateiclostridiaceae bacterium UBA3934 | reverse complement strand
CTGCCGGCCTGTTCATCAGTAGGTCCCGCGGACATCCAGAGTTACATCCTGTGTTTCCTTTTTAAAGGTTGAATCCTTTACCTTTTCCTGCAATTTTTCATAGAACAGATCTTCATCAATGGGCAATTCCACCCAATCGTCAGTCCACGCAGACAGATGCATCGCATTGGACAAAGTCAGGCCGAGGATCCCCTCTTCTCCGGGAGCCAGCAGCGGGGCACCGGTGGTGATGCTGTTGACCCAGTTGTTCATAATGCCCACATGATCGGTCTGGTGCCCGTGTACAGGGATTTCACATTTCCAGCATTCAGGTTCTCCGAATCCGCCCCTGTATTCCTTATTGAATTGCCTTTCCGAAACACGAAGCCGATAAAAAGTTATTTTTCCATCTTCTACGACTATCTTGCCCCGGTCACCTGTGATCTCCAAACGGTTGGTGCCGGGTGCATCACTGGTGGAGGTGATGAATACTCCGGTGGCTCCGTTCCCGTACTCCACATATGCCGTCACATCATCTTCCACTTCTATGTCGTGCATCCTGCCGAAGCCCATAAATGCCCTGACCCGCACAGGCATGCCGCATATCCATTGCCACAGATCCAACTGATGGGGAGCCTGATTCAGAAGGACCCCTCCTCCTTCACCGCTCCAGGTAGCTCTCCATCCGCCGCTGTCATAATAGCTTTGAGAACGATACCAGGAGGTGATGATCCAGTTGGTTCTCCGGATCTCCCCAAGCTCTCCCGTCTGTATCAGTTCTCTTGCCTTCTGATAAAGCGGATTGGTCCTCTGATTGTACATTATGCAGAAAGTCTTGCCGCTCAGGGCCGCTGCCTCATTCATCTCTCTGACCTGCTTCGTATAGACCCCTGCGGGTTTTTCGATCAGAACATGCTGATCATGGTCAAAAGCCTGGATGGCAAGAGACGGATGACTGTAGTGCGGAGTGCAGATCATTACCGCATCTGTCACACCTGCCTGCAATAAATCCTCCGGGGCAGCAAACCTCTGTACTTCCTCCCCCAATGCCTTCTGTGCCCATTCCAGCCTTTCCGGCCTCAGGTCACAAATCGCCGTAAGCCTTGCGCCCGGCACTTTCCCTGCCATCAGGTTCTCAGCGTGAGTGCTGCCCATATTCCCAATACCAATGATGCCTATGCGTACCTTTCCCATTTTTTCGCCCCCTTTTGATCCCTTCACCAGTTTCTCAGCAGCTTCTGATCACATAGCCGCTGTGCCTGTAATATGCCTGTCCTGTCATAGCTCCGTGATCCCTTTTATCAGCTTCTTCAGCGCAAAAGCTGCTATGGCAAATTTCTCAGGTCCTGAGTCCTCTGTGCTGGCCTCGACTTTTCTGTTTTCCAGTTCTGCAAAACCAACAAAATTCCACAAGTGCGGCTCTATTGAGAGGAATCCTTCAAAACCTCTCTTGTGAAGACTTTCAAGGATCTCCTTCACCTTCCCGTCTCCCTTCCCGGCAGGCACCACACTATGGTCGCTGTATAACGCATCTTTGATATGCATATAGGCGATGTGGTCCTTCAGCAGTTCAAAAGCCTCAGGATAGGTCTCCACATCACACTGGACAAAGTTGGCCGGATCAAAGATCAGCTTCATATCCTCACTGTTGATCTCTCTTACCAGGTCAAGGCATCTCTGCGGAGTGTCCCCGTAAATGCCCTTTTCGTTTTCATGGAGCAGTGTTATCCCGGTCCCTTGTGCCGCCTGCATAAACTGTCTCCATCGATTCATGACTTCTTCCCGGTAGCTTTCCGGCTTCTCGCCCTCCGGGATATAGAAGCTGAACATACGTATGTACCGTGTTTCCAAAATTTTTGCAATCTCCAGGGTGTGTTTGAATAATTCCAGATGAGGGCCAAAATCATCCGTGATATTTATTTTCCCTATGGGAGACCCAATGGCAGAAATTTTGAAGCCTCTGTCGTCAAGTTGCTCTTTGATAGCTTTTACTTCATCAAGCGGATACTGGGTGATATTCTTCCCGTCTACTCCCCGTATCTCTATGTAACTGATTTCATGCTGTTCCAGGACATCCATCTGCACATCGAGCGCCGGATCGATCTCATCTGCAAAAGCCGACAAAATAAATTTACTCATCTTCTTCACCCATAACATTATTCTTTATATCCATTATAAAAAATTCCACGGATTATCTCATTGACTTTGTTGCTTCAAATATTGCAAATTTTGTTGTATAATGATCTCATGGCTCAGAAACCGACTTACACTGCTATACCAGGCTGATGTATCGGTGGAAAATGGCCAGCAGGAGCAGCGTTTTCATGGATCCACATGTATTCACTTACTCATATGAGGATCAATTTGATATAAGCCACTCAGCCACGCCGGAGGCCCCGGCGGAATACCCGATCCATATACATGACAGGTATGAGATCTATTACTTCCTGTCGGGAGATGTGACCTATTTCATAGAAGGACAGGGCTACTCTCTCAATAAGCATGACCTGCTTGTCATAAATACAGGGGAACTGCACAGGCCGATTTTCAACTCCTCCGGTCGTTACGAACGGATCACTGTCCACTTTCGTCCTGAGTATATCTCTTCTTTCCAGCAAAAAGATTACAACCTGCTTTACTGTTTTGAGCGCAGGAAGCTGGGACATCACAACAGGATCGACGGCTCTGATATCATCGATAATCACATTGACCGATACTTTGAGAACATAAAAAAGTACGCCATGGAATGCCTCCGCGAAAGTGACCTTATGATAAAAACATATTTTCTGCAGATGCTTGTTTCTCTCAACCGGATCTTTGCAGAAAAAAAGACCGCCCCGGAAAACACCATGGCCTATGACGAGAAAATCGTAGGGATCCTGGACTACATCAACAACCACCTGCATGAGCAAATCACTCTGGATTTACTGGAGGAGAAGTTCTATGTCAGCAAGTATTACCTTTGTCATCTGTTCAGGAAAAACACCGGGGTGACTGTAGGCGAGTACATCGCATATAAGCGGATATTAAAAGCCAAGGAGCTGCTGATCAGAGGCACGCCGGTCCTTGAAACATGTCATGCCGTGGGTTTCAGGGACTATTCCAACTTCTATAAAACCTTCAGGCGGCTGGAAGGTGTCTCGCCGAGGGAGTATAAGCAGTAGGAGACTTTTTCACAAAGCAATAACAACGAGATTGTTTGGATGTTAGATGTTTGTAAAAATATGGTAATGACCACCTGTCGATCTGACGCTATTACTGAAAATGCATACTTGTCATTACCACTGATTATCTGGATTCTGATTATGACCGAATAAGCTTAATCGCCCGCGACACTATGATTTTTTGACCGGCACCCAGATCTCCACGATCGATCCGGCGTCATCATTCCCTTTATAACGCTCATCATAGAACTCCACCACGTAGGGGTTGCCGCCGAGCAACCTCTGCGACCAGCCCTTGTCATTATTCGCAAGCCACTCATCCATTGCGCTGTTTTCGCTGTCATAACCCCTGGCAGGATATACGTCGAACGAGGCATAATGCGAAGCCGGCAATTCCATTACTGACAATCTTCCATCGATGTTGGTGTCCGATACTGCAACACCTACGTGGACCGTACATTTGTCATTGTCATAGATCCTGACCTCGTAACCGTTACCTGAAAGTTTATTCGGTATATCAACTGTCTCGTACAGCTTCATGAACTGTTCCCATACCTCTCCCGTCCTGTTCCCGTCGCCGGACACACCGGCAATTATGAGCTTTTCTTTCCT
>DGEE01000144.1:1281-28630 GCA_002385815.1 Hungateiclostridiaceae bacterium UBA3934 | reverse complement strand
GCGAACTGCATGTCTCTGGAATACTGGCGGCCCATGTTGCCTTTGGAATCTATGTATGCGTGGAGCAGTGCCCCATTGCCCCTGGTCAGCCTGACCAATGTCTCGTAGATGGCCATGTCACCGTGCGGATTCAGCTTCATGGTCTGCCCCACGACATTCGCCGACTTTGTGCGGTTGCCTGTCAGGAGCCCCATTTTGTACATGGTGTACAGCAGCTTCCTGTGTGAAGGCTTGAAGCCGTCGATCTCCGGGATCGCCCGTGAAACGATGACGCTCATCGCATACGGCATATAATTTTGTTCCAGCGTATCAGGTATTTTCTGAATCACTAAATTCTTGTCCGACATAACAGCACCTTTCCTTAAATTAACCCCGACGGGGTGGGGACACTTCTCACCTTTTTGCTTGTCGACCGGGGATCGACCGGGGACAGTTCTCACCTTTTTGCCCTTTGTTCACTCTGGCACCCTTCCCATCTCTCCCCTTCTGTTGGTATCAGAACCCGGTAACACTTCTCAACTTTTTACTTGCCAACAGGGGACACTTCTCAGCTTTTTACCCGTTTTGCTGATTGCTATCCACAAATCAGCGCATAATGCACTTCCGTCATTCCAGTTATCTCTCTGGTCGGTCTTCCGCTGACAGATGTTCAACAGCTTTCTCTATTAGTGCATTTCGCAGTCGATTTATAACATGCTGAAGTGGAGTCTATCTTCTATTCCAGTACTAAAGAAGAATAAATATTTCATCACACAATACTGCAAAAGTACTAAAAAAGTGAGAACTGTCCCTCCATCAAGCCAGGGTTTTCCGCCGTTTAGCTCACATCGATCATATCCAGATAACGCATGCCATTCTCCTCGATGAAGTTCTTCCGGCCCTGGATGTTGTCACCCAATAATATATCAAACATGGTCTCTGTCTTTTCAACATCGTCAGGCACGATTTTGATGAGCCTTCTGGTTTCGGGATTCATCGTAGTCTGCCACATCATTTCAGGTTCGTTCTCTCCGAGCCCTTTTGAACGCTGCAATGTGTACTTACTCCCCTTAAGCTTGGCCAAAATTTGCATCTTCTCTTTCTCTGTGTAAGCAAAATAGGTCTTGTCCTTGCAGGTTATTTCGTACAAAGGGGATTCTGCTATATACACCTTGCCTTCCTGGATCAGAGTTGGCACAAGCCGGTAGAGCATTGCCAGGATGAGTGTCCTGATCTGGAAGCCGTCCACATCAGCATCGGTGCAGATTATAATTTTGCTCCACCTGAGATTGTCCAGATCGAATGTGTTCAAGTCCTTATTGTGCTTGGATTTGATTTCGACGCCGCATCCGAGCACCTTGAGCAGATCCACGATGATCTCATTTTTGAATATACTGTCATACTCTGCTTTGAGGCAGTTGAGTATCTTGCCCCTGACTGGCATGATAGCCTGGAATTCAGCGTCCCTGCCCATTTTGCAGGAGCCCAGTGCAGAATCTCCTTCAACGATGTAGAGTTCGCGCCTGCTTACATCCTTGGTCCTGCAGTCCACGAACTTTTTAACCCTGTTAGAAATATCAACCGTGCCGCCAAGTTTCTTCTTAATGTTGATCCTGGTCCTCTCTGCGGTCTCACGGCTTCGTTTGTTGACAAGGATTTGCTCGATTATCTTGTCGCACTCAATCTTATTTTCAATCAGATATATCTCCAGCTGCTGTTTCAGAAAATCTGTCATTGCCTCCTGGATGAATCTGTTTGTGATCGACTTCTTGGTCTGATTCTCATAGCTGGTGATAGTGGAGAAAGAATTCGTGACCAGGATAAGGCTGTCCTGGATATCAGAAAATGTGATTTTCGCCTCATCTTTGTTGTATTTCCCTCTGTTTCTGATGCATTTATCAATCTCATTGACAAACGCCGCTTTTACTGCGCGGTCAGGAGAGCCGCCATACTCGAGGAAACTGGAATTATGATAGTACTCCAGCAGATTGATCTCATTACAGAAGCAGAAGGCTATCTGCATCTTGAGCCTGTATTCAGGTTTATCCTCCCTGTCGCGGCCCCTGGTACTCGTCTCATAATATTGTACTTCGGTGAAATTCTTGCCTGCACTTATTTCATTGATATAGTCAACAATGCCGTTCGGGTAAAGGAATTCATAGGTGTTGCCGGACGCCTCATCTGTCAGGATGAATTTCAATCCGGCGTTAACGACGGCCTGCTTCTTAAGCGTGTTGATATAATAGTCCAGCGATATATCTATGTCTGTGAATACTTCCAGATCGGGCTTCCAATGCTGTATCGTTCCGGTGCTCTCATATTTGTACTTCTCTTTTTTCAGCCCGCCTACGTTTTCGCCCTTTTCAAAATGGAGTTCGTATTTGTAACCATCCCTGAACACAGTAACATCCATGTATTCGGAACTGTACTGTGTCGCGCAGCTCCCGAGGCCGTTCAGACCAAGGCTGAATTCATAGTTCTCGCCAATGTTGTTATTGTATTTGCCCCCTGCGTATAATTCGCAAAAAACGAGTTCCCAGTTGTAACGGTTTTCCTTCGGGTTGAAATCGACCGGAATGCCCCTTCCATAATCCCTGACAGTAATCGAATAATCACTGTGGCGTATGACCTCGATCCTGTCACCATAGCCTTCACGCGCTTCATCGATCGAATTCGAGAGGATTTCAAAGAATGAATGCTGGCAGCCTTCAATGCCATCTGAACCGAATATAACGCTGGGCCTCAACCGGACCCTATCTGCTCCCTTCAGGGAAGAAATGCTCTCATTATCATAGGCTCCAGGCTTTTTACCCTTCATCATTTGTATCGCTCCTTCAGATCGACAGATCTTTATCCAGTGTAAATATTCCACTGTAATTATTATTAAATAAAGGCTTTTTAAAGTCAAGTAGGGGACACTTCTCACCTTTTCGGCTTGTCAACCGGGGACACTTCTCACCTTTTAGTTCTTCCTCAACGTTAAAATATGAGTTAAACCTATCTGATTAAGCGAAGTATGTTCAAAACACAACTTATATCAGTCTCTACCTTTTATCCAATAGTTGATGAACTAACCTAACCTGGATGATTCCGCCAATAGAACTTGTATTGACCGGAATAAGCGTAAAAAAAGTAAAAACCAAAAGATTAAAAAGTGAGAAGTGTCCCCTATGAAGATCAAAAAGCGAGGAACATCCCTGGCAAATGTATGAATTGGAAGTCGAGATTTATATTGCCAGCATTTTTAAATAGCATTTTTCAAATCATATGCTTGAGGTGATAGAATGAAAAAAAGAGCAGTTCTGATTCTATGTTTTGTTTTATTGTTTTCTTCGCCGGTTTTTGCACAAACGACGTATACCGTACAACGAGGCGATTCCATCTGGAAAATAGCAGTCAGGCATCAAGTCGGAATGAGTGAAATTATAGCTGCCAACCCGCAGATCAAGAATCCGAACCTGATATACCCCGGGCAGAAAATAACTATACCATCGGTGCCAACGACTTCACAGGAGAATGAAGTTGCAAGGCTGGTTAACGCTGAAAGAGCAAAGGCGGGACTTCCAGCACTGAAAATCAACTGGCAGTTGAGCAGAGTTGCACGCTACAAGTCGGCTGACATGGCAGAGAGAGGATATTTCTCCCACTATTCACCGACATACGGCACGCCATTTCACATGATGGAGAATTTTGGCCTGCGTTTTTCAGCAGCGGGTGAAAACATTGCTTACGGTCAAAGAACACCGGCTGAAGTCATGAGAGATTGGATGAACTCACCAGGACACAGAAACAACATCATGAGCCGCTCATACACAGAGATAGGCGTTGGACTTGCTAAAAATAAAAATGGTGTGTGCTATTGGACGCAGATGTTCATGAAACCGATGTAAACACCTGATTGCCATGACAGATATATCAATCATGACAGACAGACCAGCAGACTATTTGCATGCTAAGCGTAGTCTGCTTTTTTATACGGAAATGAGTCTGCTGTTTCAAGAAGTAAATTATCTTGGCAAAGCCGGCCATGATCTTAGCATTTGCACAGTTACGCCTGAATTTGTTTTCACTTACCGCACTCAGACTTTTTCCTGCTTAACCTGGTCATAAATCTGAATACAGCAGTTACTAACATGATGCCAAATGCAATCGCTCCTGCTCCGCCAATAGTCTCAATCAGCTTTCCTATGGCTTCGATAAGCTCATTGTTCATCAAAAACTGCATCATTTCATAAGCTGCGATGCCGGGAACCAAAGGCAGGATGCCAGGAATGGAAAAAACAGTTGCCGGCGATTTCAGTATTCTGGCGGCAGATTCACTGTACAACCCTACCGCCGTTGCCCCGATCAGGATTGAAAATACTGAATAACCGGCGATGCCTTGGACAACTGAATACACGAAAAAACCGATCAAACCAGAAAATCCCGCAAAGAAGAGCTTGTATCCTTTTACATTGAAGGACAGGCTGGATGCAAAACTGCCTATGAAAGCAAAAACAAAAGCCATATCGCATCACCTCAAGCTGGCACTTGTTACTAATGCAATACCTGTGCCTGCTGCTAAGACAGCAACCAGAAGCATTGCTTCGCCTAACCTTGTCATACTGGCAACAAGATCACCGTAAAGGGCATCTTTTATTGCATTGGTTATCGATACTCCTGGAAGATACAACATTATCGACCCGATGATTATCTTATAGCCATTGAGCACCGGAACATAACGAACGGCGGCTGTGGTTAGGTAACCGGTGATCAGGCCTGCCACAAAGTTCTCCAGGAATAAAAACAAGCCTTTCCTTGCCAGTATTTCTCTTGCCAAATATGATATGCAGCCAATCACAAGGGCAGTCAGGCCTTCATATATGCTGCCCTGAAAAAGCAGCGTAAAGGCCAGCGAACCCAGACCTGTTGCTGAAAGCCTCACGGGAAAGCTGTGTTTAGTGGCTTTTTCGATTTCTTCCAGCTCCCTCATCACAGCTTCATAATCCAGACGTGATTTCTGGATGCGTCGTGAAAGGCTGTTTACTTTGTCAATGCTTGCCAGGTCGACCTTCCTGTCTTTGATGCGTATGAAAGCCGTATTCGTACTGCCATCATCTTCGACCAGTGATATGAAAATGCCAGTAGGCAAAACAAAGCTTTCGCACAGCACTTCGTAGCTCCTGCATATCCTCACAACAGTTTCTTCAACCCTATATATTTCAGCTCCACTCCTCAACATTATCTCTCCGGCTTTCAACGAAATATTCATCAAATCTCTCGACCGCATATACACCTCCGGGGACACTTCTCACTTTGTTGACTTTTAATGCGGGATTTGGCATGGGGACACTTCTCACCTTTTTGCGCATCAAGGCTGAAAACAATTCTTAACGCGAGTACACAGTTTTTCCCTCCGTTCCGCACCTATTATGCAGCTCCAAATACCACATCGCCTTGGTTCTGCTGTTCTCTATTCTTTGCATTTTCGTAGTAAATACTATTGCTCTGCAAAGTAAGTGTTGTACGCATTCAGTCCATATTCACCACTAATACATATCAACAATGCCAAGTTGTCGACACACATCCAGGACTTGCACCCAGCCTATATTTCCCGCAAATCAGCGTAGCCTGACCGCCAGGAGCCGCTCCCTCAGGAAATAATTGCACCAGGCACAAATCCATGATAGACTATTGTCAGCAAGCGAACGCTTGTTCGGACCGAGCCCAGAGAGGTGATTTGAATGCCGCGAAAAGCTCGCCAAAAAGATCCGGCTGCAGTTTACCATATTATGTGCAGGAGCAATTCTGAACTGCTTCTGTTTAGAGATAACGGAGACAAGGACTACTTCCTGCGCCTTATAAAAAGATACCTGGACAAATACCATTGCAGTCTGTATGGATACTGCCTGATGGACAATCATTTACATCTGCACCTGGACCCAAAAGGCTATGACGTGTCAAAATTTATGCATTGCTTGAATACTGCCTATGTATGGTATTACAACAACAAGTACACAAGACATGGGCACCTTTTTCAGGACCGATTTGTAAGCCGCATGCTGCTTACAGATGTACACAACCTGGTCGTGTCTGCGTATATACACAACAATCCCCACGATATTAAAGGATATTCCGGAAAAGAAGAGATGTATGAGTATTCGTCCTACGGGATCTACCTCGGGATAAGCGATGATCATTATGGAATTGTCGACACAAGCTTCATAAGAAGCCTGTTCAATTTGTCTGACGAGAGCAAATTTGCAGATTGTTATTATAGTTTTGTCAAAGGACGTCGTGAAATTGCAGAAAAAGGCAAAGTGTTTGATTCAGAAGAAACAGCTTTTCTATTCCCGCTATCTGTTGATTATGAATATGTTAGCGGGCGAAATGTGATACTCAGGGATAAGCCAATCGCCAGCGTTATATCATTCATATCCGAAATGTTTCAGATGAATCAATACACAAGTTTGCAAACAAAATGCAGACAGAAACTGACTAGTTACAGAGCTATAACAGCCTACGCGTTAAGGGTGCTGTGTAATCTCAGTTATAAAGACATTTGCAGGCATTTGTATAACATAACAATAACGAGTTGCTCAAGGCTCTGTAAAAAGGGTTATGATTTGATTCACAGTAGCAGTTTGTACATGCAAATTTTCAATGAGCTAATAACGAATTCTGTCAGAACGCCACGCATGCTTACTGTGTCGCCACATTCAGGATAGGATACAGACTGCGTTGCACTTATTAGCGCTTTAGATACGGTAACTTTGCACTGATTACGTATAAACTGAGTCTATTCACGAGTTTTCTAGTACTGCAGATTCTCATCACCGATAAATAATCTGCAATTCTGTAAAGCAAAATGTCAGCAAATAGCTTGTCTGTTTCTGGCTATCTGGCGCTGTATAGTCAATTTAAAAGGCTAAATGTTCAGTTGGGTACAATCGCTTGTTCTCTTCAATCGAATCAATCGAAACTTTCTCTTTCAGTGTTTCAACGTCATAGTAATCGTTCCGGGTCCTCTGCTTTCTCAGATAGAGGGCTAATCGACCGTATTCTAGTAATTGCTTAGCTGCGCAAGCACTGCCACAACAAAGGGAGTTAAGAGGTCAGAAGCGTCCCTGGCAGAAAGATCCCCCCCATAGCATCTCTCTTGGTGAGTTCCGACTCTAAAGTATCTCCTCAGGCAAGTAACCTCCCAAAAGTACCTACTCTGGCGAGTTCTCATCTGAAAGTGCATTCTCAGGTAAGTTATCACATGAAAGTGTATCCTCAGTAAAGCTGCCGCCTAAAGTGTCTCTTCTGATGAGTTTCAGCAGCAAGCACCTCACCTGGTAAGTTCCCGTCTGAAAGTAGTGCCTCGCTTGACGAGTTCCCACTTAAAAGCATCTCCCCTGCAGCTTCTCATCTGAAAGTATTTCCGATGGTGATCTCCAACCAAAAGCGTCTTCTCAGATGTGGTCAAACTGTGAAAAGCGTCCCTCCCCCACCCTTTCCCCTAAAAGTGAGGCTGACCTGAAAATGTTCAAATCGTGAGAAGTGTCCCCCTGCATCGCGTAACCGACACAAATCAGGAATCCTTAAAAGGTGAGAAGTGTCCCTCCAGAGAGATTCCTCCAAAGAGATTGCTTCCAATTAGAATGTACATACAGTTAAAAATATGTTAGATTAGAAATATAAGATAATTAAGAATAACGCGCTGGGGAGAATTTAATATGTTTAGCTTGATAACTTTTGGGCTCGATAAGTTACATTCTTTCTTTTTTTTGTCCAAACATTGTGTTGCACATTCGCGCAAACATGCGTTTTCGCAGGCTCAGGGGCATTACCACAAAGACCGCACCCGCAGAAGGAGCAATCGCTCCGGCACACGGTTACTATCTTTTAAACCTTTGCTGATAATTATACCAATGTTGATGTTCGCTCTCTCCTCTTGCGGTTCACAACTCCCCAGGCTCAACAGGGATAAACCGGTCAGAATAAACATCTGGCATCACTACCTCGGAGAGCAAAAAGTGAGCTTCGACAACTTGGTTGCAGAATTCAACAGCACGATCGGAGCCGATTCAGGCATAACAGTCAAGGCTTTCAGCATGGACAACACCGGCGATATCCATTCAAAGCTGCTTGCTTCCGCAAATAGAGAACCTGGCAGCTCTGACTTTCCGGAAATGGCAACAGCATACCCAAGCACGGCTTATACTCTCTATAATATGGGCAAGCTGATCCCATTGGATAAATATATGACAGAAGAAGAGTTCAGCGGGTATATCCCAAGTTTCATCGAGGAAGGCAGGCTCACTGAAGACAGCGGCTGCGTAATATTCCCTATTGCCAAGTCTACGGAAACCTTGTACATAAACTACACTTTTTACAAACAGTTTCTGGACGAATACAACAGAGCCAATCCCTCAAAACAGCTGAATGAAGAAATGCTGAAAACATTTGAAGGCATCCTGGAAACAGCGGCTGCATATTATGAGTGGACTGACGCGAAAACTCCTGACATCCCGAATGACGGCAAAGCATTATATGGCTGTGATGCAGCCAGCAATTATGCGGTTATTTCATATAAGCAGTTAGGTTCAGATTTCTTTATTGTCAACAAGGACAATTCCGGTGAAATCGATTTGAACGACCCAGCGATGAATAAAGTTTGGAACTCTTATGTTGTACCGATGATCAAAGGGCATTATGGCGCATACAGCTTCTACCGCTCTGAGGACACCCAGACAGGCGATTTGCTCATGTACACCGGTTCAACAGCAGGCGCAAGCTTTTTCCCGAAAGCAGTCTCCTTCCCTGACAACACAAAATATGATATAGAATTGAAAGTCATGCCATATCCTTCATTCGAAAAAGGCGAAAAAATAGCGGTACAGCAAGGTGCAGGAGTAATCATCTCCAAATCCACTCCCGAGAAAGAATATGCATCTGTCATTTTCCTCAAGTGGCTGACAGAACCCGAGCGCAACATTGACTTTGTTATGAAAACCGGCTATTTGCCTGTTACAAATGAAGCTATACGAATTCTTCAGCAAAAACTGCCTGAGTACAAATCAGGCGCTATAAATGAAAACGTTGCCAAAGTACTGGAGTGCACACTGGAGATGATGGAGTCATACGAATTGTACACTTATAAGCCCTTTGAGGCAAGTGATGATATCAGATATTCATTCGAGAACAAGTTGATCTCATTTACAGAAGCCTCAAGAAAAGAATTTGTTGAATCATTACCAGGCGATGTCAGCGTAGACACTTTCGCCAATGAGTACATCACCGACGAGCTATTCGACCAATTCCTGACTGAGGTGAGACATGAAATTATCAAGGTCAAATAGAGTCAATCCACCAAAGCTGAATTTGTCTCTCAAAAATAGATTCTGGCTGTTTCAGATAGTTGTCGTGCTGATAATCCTTTCGGGCATATTCATAATAGCCAGTTTATCAGGTGTTATCGCTGATTTGTCTGAGAACCCGTATTATGATGCTGCCGCCGATCTGGAATATATCGAATCAGAGTTGTCGGCAAAATGCCTGGCTGTTTCCAACAGCACTGTCGAACTCGCTGAAAAAACTAACAACAGCATCAAGAAACAGCTTCAGACCAAAGGTATAAAGCCGGCCGACCTTAAAAAACACCCTGAACTGCTGGAGGAAATACTCTCATCAGAAGTCGAAAAATCTTGCTTTATCATGGAAAAAGCAGGTGTGACCGGGGTTTTCGTCTTTCTCGACGCAACGGTCAACCCACAGCTTGAACGCGCAAACGACAGCAAGGCCGGGTTTTATATCGTTGATATGAACCATGATCCAGTACCCTATACAAATCAGCAGCTTTTTTTGCTGTACGGTCCCGTCGATCTGGCAAGAAGCAACAATATGCACCTTCACACACAGTGGGAGCTCGAGCTGGACATCTCTCCGGACGCTCCTAAGCGCCGCAGGGACATGTTCCGGATGCCTTTTGATGCCGCTCTTTCAAATAATGTTGATGATGTGTATTATCTGGGCTACTGGAATCCGCTTTTCACACCGGCTGAGAACACAGACAAGGTAATAACATACTCTGTGCCGCTTTTAGATGACAATGGATATCCGTACGGCGTTTGCGGACTGGAAATTACAAAGACTGGCTTTGAAACTATGCTGTCACTGAAGTCGTCCCATGAGTTTGAGCGCGAAGTCCTTTTATACTCGATCCGAACTGATGCGGGTATCGACATGGAAAGTGCTCTGATCAGCGGCACCAATTCCTCCTGGCTGATGAACGGCGACTCCAAATATCTGCGTGCGTCCTCACCTTCAAATAAAAACAGTCTGAATGAGTATTTTTTCAATGAGACCGCAAAAACCAGGATTCTTGGCTTGGATATGGATGTCAGGCTTTACCCTGGCAAGTCGGTGTTCAAAGATACACAATGGGCTCTGGCAACGTTGATCCCCAGAAGTGATGTCACATCAAAAACTGCTCGTCTGACTTATGCGATTGTGTTTCTGGTCCTTCTGCTTGCAGCAAGTATCATCATCACCTTTTTCTCGAGCAAATACTGCATCAGTCCGCTGATGGAAGCTATCAGCAAGATTAAGCAAAATGAATCTCAGGAAAAAACCAACATATCCGAGATCGATGACCTTATTGAATACCTGATGGCTCGCGCAGAACCTGCCGTAGCCATTGACCGGTCAAACCGGTTTCTCACAGCCCGAAACGCTAAAAAAGCAAATAAGGAGGAACCTTCCCCCGACGAAAATGATCTTACACCCGAACAGATCCAGCTATTCGAAGAGCAGCTCAAAACTCTTACAAGAGCAGAAAGAAGGATTTTTGACCTTTATATCGAAGGCTATGATGCGAAGGAGATATGCAATATGCTGTATATCAGCATCAACACTATAAAGACTCACAACAGAAGGATCTATACGAAGATGAATGTCAGTTCCCGCGTTGAACTGCTTAAATATTGCCACAAATTGATGGGTAAGATATAGCATGAGGATGATAACCATTGCCTGCTTAATCCCGCAGCAGTGAGAGAATTTTCTTTGAACCGATGAGAAAAGGGCTGGCGGGGGGAAATCTTCCCGGACATGCCGCCCAACGTATCCGTCGTTGAATATATAACAGGAGGTACATCATGGGGGACAACACAAAGAAAAATACAACCGAAAATGCAAGAGATGATGCGAGAAGCAGATTTTCTGGATTCCAGGAAAAAAGAATGAAAATCTTCGGCGAACTTGTAAAAATGTACTGGAACGAGCAACTGAACAGTGTCGATGACCTGAACAGGCTGACCATCCATATCATGGACAAATTTGGTTTCGCCGAGCAGGATATCCCCTTCATTAAAGATCACATCAGGATCGCCATGGGACTTAATCCAAAGCATGGGCAGCCCTACAGCGATGAATTGGATCTTGTCAAAAAATCTACTGCTGTAAGTGAACCCATCATTGCCAAAATCGCAGGTGTGTGTGAGCTTTGTGATAATAAGAACTGTGACGGCATATGCAAACACGAAGCACTTATATACCGCCGCAGCGAAGAACCGGTAATTGAAAATGACAAATGCCTGACCTGCGGCAATTGTGTCACAAGCTGCGATTTCGGTGCACTGGCTGATAAGATTGAATTCATTCCCCTGATAGATATGCTGAAAGACGAGAACACCACCGTGTTTGCTGCTGTAGCGCCTGCTATAGCAGGGCAGTTCGGTGAAGATGTCACTTTAGGCCAACTTCGAACAGCATTTAAACTCATGGGGTTTGCCGATATGATCGAAGTGGCAATGTTCGCTGATATACTGACCATACGCGAAGCTTTTGAGTTCAACCGGTTAGTTAAGAAAAAAGAAGATTTCTTCCTGACCAGCTGTTGCTGCCCGGTATGGTTCAACCTTACAAAAAAAGGGTATCCAGAGATGTTCAAGCATATGTCGCCTTCTGTTTCTCCGATGATCGCATCCGGCAGGTTTTTGAAAGAATTGTACAAAGATGCAAAAGTCGTTTTTTTCGCTCCCTGTATCGCGAAAAAGCAAGAGATAAACGAGCCGGAGCTCAGGGGAGCTATAGATTTCGTAATCAATTTCAGGGAATTGGCAGAGATATTCAACGCTCTCGACATCCATCCTGAGAAACTGCATGGTGAAGAAAAAGACCAGGCATCCATGGGAGGACGGATTTATGCCCGTACCGGTGGTGTCAGTTTCTCAGTAAAAACGGTGGTAAACCGGCTTGAACCGCGAAGAGTAATAAAACTGAAAGCAAAGAAGGTCGATGGTGTCAGGAATTGCAAGGAATTACTGGATACTCTGTCATCAGGCAAGGACATCGATGCTAATTTCATAGAAGGAATGGGCTGCGCAGGTGGCTGCGTAGGCGGTCCCAGAACCAACATCGACAAAGACATCTCCGTAAAGGTAGTAAACGAGTATGGAGAAGACTCGCTAATAATGACCCCATTCGACAATCTCAACGTGATGAAAATCCTCAAACAACTGGGGGCTAACACGATAGAAGATGTAATCGACAACGAGAACATCTCCAACCTGCTGTCAAGAGGCTGAGCCTGGGGACACTTCTCACCTTTTCAGCTTTTAGGTGGGGACACTTCTCACCTTCTGAGCCTCTTTCAGGTTTGAATCACTGATCTTTCAAACTACAACAAACACGTATCCCCACTATAACGTGGGGACACTTCTCACCTTTTAACCCTCAGGACAATATGGCCGCAGTTCGTACATTTTTACAACTGCGTTTCTGTCGGCGCGACAGAATCAGCTGCCAATGAACTGTTCTCTTTTTTATCCCTGGTCAGCAGTAACAGTAGAACGATGCTGACAATTATCAATCCGGTGACTATCAAACCGCCCTCAGGTCCAAAACCGCCTCCGTTCAAAATGTTATCACTCGTGAATCTTGACATGTACAGCCCATTTACAGTTGTTCCGCTTACTGGCATTCCAAAAATGCTCCCCTGGAAATAGTTCCAGGTAATGTGGTAGCCGATCGGCATCCAAATATTCCCACGGCGCAAAAACATAAATGAGAACAATACTCCTATGAGGAACAGATTGATCAGGGGAATGACGCCGATATTATTGTTTAATATGTGAAGCAATGCAAAAATAACATTAGGTACGATTAATACTACAAAGATGTTGGATCTTCTCAGGATAGACATACAATATCCCCTGGAAAACATCTCTTCGCCTATTCCCACAAATATCATAAGAACCAGGTCAGCCAGCAAAACCCAGATAAAATCAGGTGCCAAGTCCCTTTTTTCAACGACGATCTGTCCAGTCACCAGGAGTATGAAAAAGATTAATGCAATAGATACTGCTCCCAGCACCAGACCATAAACAAGCTCTGTAATGAAAGATTTATCAAATGTTAATCCCATTTCTCTCATGGGTTTTTTATCTAGTAATTTCCAGAACAGTATGACCAAAGATATCATCGCGACATTTTGGAGTATTCCTGCCCACATGTTCGCGAAACTGCTCGTCATAAACCTTTCGGTAACAATCGCCGGATTTACATTATTTGTAGTTAAAGCAAATATCAAACCGTAAAAAAATGCGAAGCAAATAGTTAGCATAACCGTAAGCAAGAAAAAAGCCGGGATTATGCCTAGCAGTTTCCACACCGCACGCACTTCATCATATTTGTTCCTCATAATTTTACTTCTCAAAGAGCTCATTGACGTTCCCCCATTCTTGTTAACTTAATTTCTGCAAAATCTAATAAATAGCACCTCCTGATTACTTTACGCATATATTTAAATTTCCGGATAAATCACTGTATTTCCCATCGGGCAAACCAGTGGCCGTGTATCTGCCCGCTGATCCGAATCGAAACACCCTTGCATAAATATGCGCAAAGACGCATCACTATGTGTAAAAGGTGAGAACTGTCCCCTCTTTTTCAAAGACGCTACTCCGTAATTATGAGAGGTGTTCATGTAAAAAAAGTGAGAACTGTCCCCCCGCCGCAAGTCCTTCTCAAAAAGTTAAAAGGTGAGAAGTGTCCCCTAGTATTCTCTTGGGATGTATTCTTTGATTGTATCCTGGAGTTGCTGCAAAAAGGCGTAATCCACCGATTCACGAAGCTCCGGCAATTCAACCCGGAAGCCATAGTCCAAATATTTGCTTTCCAGTTCGGCAAGTGCTGCTTCTGTGGCCTCTGTCGTCTTGGCAGGCCTGTATCCCAGATCGAGCAGTTTCAGCTGCACTTCATCACTCAGCATATAGTCTTCAAATCGTTTGATAGCTTCCGCCTTTTTCGCGTTCCCGAGTGACTTGGACATTGCTACCAGGTGCACAGGTTTACTGATAGTCAGTTCGTCGGGATAATGTACGCGAACTCTTGCCCAGTATCGTGCATCATATTCAGCGGTGCTCAGAAAAATATGTTCAAACGTTACACACATATCAACTCTCGGTCTGTCCGGATTTTCGAAAGAGTCGAATAAAAAGGAGTTGCCATAATGCGATTTCATGATCATGTTACTCAAAAGAGGTTTGATATACTCATTTGCGCCTTCATTACTAATCTCTCTGATCCCGATCTTTTCCTTCGGATCGTTATTGCTCATAAAATAATGATGCATGAATAACGCAACACAATTGGATCCTGTTTCATACAAGTCCGGCCTGGGACATTCGAACTTGAATTCGCCCCAGCCCGTCTTCCCGTTGATGTCATGCCATGGTGTCTTCTCCACTATATTATTATATAACTCTTTCAAACTCATTTCTGAAGTGTATGCGTATCTTTCCCTCGAACTGACAAAAATCATTGGCGTAAACGCTATCTTAGTGAATCTCCCGTACATCTGATAGCCCCTGTCAGACAGATAGTCCGCCGCATAGATCAGCTCACTGGCGTCACTCGGCATCCATATATCTCCCCTGCCGGATGCGATATAATCCTCAGCTTCATAGTGCCTCTTAACAACCACATCCAGTTTTATATCGCTGTTCTTTCTGTTGAAATCGTCACAGAGATCCATCAAGACTTTCTCATCATCGATTACAAACACGACCCTTGTCTTCTTCGGCATTAGCCCACTGAAAAACAATATGTACGCTGCCAAAACCGTAATCAGTATTGAAATCGTTAAAAACATCTTTCTGCTCATATCTATAACCTCAACTTTTTAAGTGAACCTTTAAGCTCCTCGGAAAACACCTCAAGAGTGTCACTGACCTGCCTGATATCCCGCCTGTAGGTATTGTTGCTGACGCTGACCGAATTTATCGTTACTTCGATCTGCTGCAGGTTGGACAATATGTATTGCAGGTTCAGCAAGCTTTCCTTAAGAGCCCCCTTAATGTTTTCTATCTCTTCATAGGTCTTCTTCTTATTGTCATATATCCCCTGGAACAGCTCCTTTCTGGTGCCGTCCGCATTTTCTATCTTTTTCCGGAGCTCCTCCAGTTCTTCCTCTGTAACTATATTACGGTTGTTATCAAGAAAATTCTTGCTCATTTTATAAGTGTCATACAGCTTTTTAACTGTTTCCTCAATATCATCGATATTATCAAAAAAGCTGGTCACGAGAAGCAGTTCTTTTTTTGTCTTTGAAGTGTCCCTGATAGATTTGATCGTATCTCGGATCTGCTCCACACAAATATCGACATTTGCCTTGTCCCACGGCATGGAAGCATATCTGACAGATTTCAATGCCTTTTGGACGATGCGCCTGTATTTGTATGAGTAAGTCGTTGATAATGTTATCGTGAGCAAAGTAAAAAGAACCGGCGATATGACATCCCCGTAGTATCTGTAGTAAAATAACGTAAAAATAAGACCGAACGCGGCCAATACGAAATTCAGTTTCCGAAATATATGATACTTCAGCATCGATACACCTTTGCCTGTCAGGGTGGTTAAACAACTTCAGGTAGAGTATACCAATATTTATACATAGTGTCAACGCACCAAACCTACATTCGGTCCGTTTCACCTTATTATATGTCAATGAATATAATGGCACTATCAATGTAGAATAAGGTGAGTTTTATGTGGTATACCGTCCAACCCGGAGATTCGTTGTTTTCAATAGCGCAAAGATTTGGCATTTCCCAGCGCCAGCTCACGGCAGCGAACAAGATCGTCGAAGGCGAACAACTTTTACCCGGCCAGAGGCTGTTCATACCGGTACAGATCTCAAAAGTCATTACATATACTGTGCAGGCTGGGGATTCTCTTTATAATATTGCCCGACAGTACGATACGCTGGTAGAAAGTATTATGGTTCTAAATGGGCTTAAAAGCACGACCATCGACGTAGGGCAACGCCTGATCATCCCTCAATATACCGAAGCGGTGGTCACTGTAGGAAGAGCCAATATCCGAAGTGGCCCGGGAACCAGCTATAATATAGTGCAGTCAGTGGTTTCCGGCGCAAAGCTCCCGGTCATTGAAACTTCGCGCGACTGGCTGAGAGTTTCTCTCCATGACGGGAACACGGGATGGGTTTCACGCAATCTCACCAGCTTCAGGACTTATGACGGTTCAAAGCCCATACTTGATATAGTCGGCTTCTATACCCTGCAGGAAGGTCCGGCACTTCCAGGCTCCTTCCGTTCATTTGCCGACAACACCTCAAATCTGAGTTCAGTGCCGCTGTTTCTGTATAGATTCGATCAGGACGATCCCACTTCTGTGGAGAAATTCGGCGAGTTCACGGACAATGACATAGAGATCCTGGTATCTGTAGCTCACAGAAACAACATAATGATCCTCCCTGTCGTGCACAATCTACTGTACGAAGCAGGCGGCCAGGAAGCAAGTCGTGCAGTCGTAAGTGCTATGCTGGCTACACCGCAGACCAGAAGCGCAGCTATTAACAATATCATCGCCCTTATCGACAGGTTCGGCTTTGATGGTGTAAACATAGACATTGAGGATGTATACATTGAGGACAGCGGCCGGTTGTCCCAATTCTATACGGAACTGGGTAATGCGATGCATGCCCGCGGCTACTATCTTTCAGCCTCCGTACCATCCAGAATAAGGGATTACCCTCCCTTCAACCCTTTTTCGGATCCCTTTGACTACTCTGCCATCGGCGCAGCCGTAGACCAGTTTATTGTCATGCTGTACAATGAACACGGCTGGCCCGGGAGCGGTCCGGGACCTGTGGTTTCCAGCGGCTGGATGAATAAGGTGGTGGGCTATACACTGACAAAAATGCAGGCAAGCAAGGTTGTTGCAGCAATATCGGTGTTCGGCTTCGATTTCAACCTGGCAACGGGCAGAAATACCTATGTCACATATGAAATGGCGGCCGAACTGGCAACACAACATAACTCGGAGATCACATTCGACCAGAATACCCTTACTCCTATGTTCTCATACACCGATGAACAGGGGAACCCGCATGAGGTATGGTTTGAAAACAGTGAGAGTGTCATTGCAAAGATGCGGCTGGCATGGCAGCAGGGCATCAGCGGGGTGGCTCTGTGGAGGCTTGGCATGGAAGACCCGGCAATGTGGCCCCGTGTCCAGTCCGACATTGTTGTCAGAAGGATAATTTACTAGCGTCGGGTACTTTTGATGGAACGACGGTGTAGTTGCCGCCATTGCCAGGATTGGGCACAGTGTTTACAGCATGATCCTGCCGGCCTGAAGCACAAATCTCTGCGCATGCGCTCCTACAGCAGTTCCGTAATAATGTAGTGCTTCCAAAATATGATTGTAATTTGCGCGAGCAAGTGATATAATACGTTTGTATCGTTCGATACGGAAACTTAAAGATTTAATTTGTTTGAAGACCGATTCCTCCTTGTCATTTTGGATACTTGGAGAATAAGTCCAAACCAGTTAAATCCAAATTGATCAGGAGGTAAGATTATGCCGGACAAAACTTTAATGTGCAAGGATTGCAACCAGGAATTCATCTTCTCTGAGGGCGAGCAGGCTTTCTACAAGGAAAAGGGATTCGAAAATGAGCCACAGAGGTGCCCTGAATGCAGGAGAGCCAGAAAGGCGCAGAGAAGAAACAGCGGCTTCGGAAACCAGTCAAGAAACAGCTATTCCACCGGCGACAGGTGGTAAGCCAGTGATGTAGGCTTGTTTTCCTCAATGATAGGCCATTTTGAAAGGAGAGCTAAAAACTCTCCTTTTTTTAACGGAAATCTTATGAATCCTGGCGCTGATTTGACACTATTTTCTTATACATATATAATCCGCTTTGTAAAGGTGTTTTTTGCTTATTGAATTAGAATAAGGAGGACTTTATAAAATATTCAACAGGAAAAAACCGGTGGTTCTGGCATCGTCCGTGTTGTTGCTGCTCCTGGCTTTGTTGCTGACAGGCTGCGGCATAGCTGTCAGAAGCACGAACTCAGAAGATCCGGTCAATCAGCAGATTGATACTGCGGGCACAAATGACACCGGTGAAGCTGACAAAAATGGTGCAACAGACGGAAGCAGCGTGGATACTCCTGACTCGAATGACGCCGGCAGGACTGATGAAGAAGGAGTAACGGGTGAAGACGGTGCAGAGGATGAAGTTGAGTCAAACGACGAAAAAATATATAAAGATTATGACGAGCTGATTCTTGCTTATTACAAAGCGATCAATAACGTAGATGCAGATGCTATGTTTGTACTCTTCGATGATAAATTCCAATCAGAGACTCAGCATATGAAGGATTACGTGGAAGAACGTATGGAAGTTATGAAAAATGAAAGAGATGAATGGTTCGGCGGTGATTGGTACAATCGTGTCACAGCAGGAGAACCAGAATTATTCTCAGACAATATATATTGCCTTGAGGTAACTATTGACGGCGAATATTGTGATTACATATACATCCAGAAGGAAGCCGATGGCAGGTATTACATTAATGTGGAAACAACCCATTTCTGGCATTGACTCACGCTAATCCCGTGGTTTAGCCACTTGAACCCTCCTGTATAAAAACACGGGAGGGTTTTCATATTTGCCTTCGATGATGTTGCTATTCATCCTCTGCTTTGTACAGCAATTTCCTTCTTTTCTTTTACACTTACAGCAAATGATATATAATAGTAACATGCTTCATCAGATGTATAAGTATAACATATGATGCATGCAAATTCATGCGAGGTGGTTATATGAAGAATATACCGTTGTACGAAGTCAGAAAGATCAGGTCCATTAAGGAATTGATGGACACCAGCGCCGAACTCTATTCCGACAGGACTGCATTCCTGTATAAGCCAAAAGGAAATGACAAGTATGTGCCTGTTACATTCAGACAATTCAAAGCGGACGTTGACGCGCTTGGCACAGCACTGATCGACATCGGCCTGAAGGGCGGAAGGGTGGCCATTATCAGCGAGAATCGTTATGAGTGGGCTGTTTCATATATGGCAGTTGTAAATGGAACAGGTATCGTGGTGCCGCTGGACAAGGAACTGCCTGAAAATGAGATCGAAAACCTTCTCATAAGGTCAAAAGCTGATGCCGTAATATTTTCGGACAATCTTAAGAACAGTGTCCTGAACATCGCAAAACGCATCGACTTCATAAAGCATTACATAATCATGGACGATGCGGCAGAAAAAAATGGATCGGATACCAGTCAGCAAACCGAATTGACAGAATTGAAAGAGCTCATTGAAAAAGGCAGAAAAAAAGTGGCAGAAGGCTGCCGGGATTTCATCGATGCCGAAATAGACACTGAGGCACTGAGCATACTTCTCTTCACCTCTGCTACGACAGATACATCAAAGGCAGTAATGCTCAGCCACAGGAACATAGCAGAGAATCTTATGGCAATGAGCTCAATGCTGAACATCGTTCCCGACGATGTATTCCTTTCCGTCCTGCCTCTTCACCACACATACGAGAATACATGCGGCTTTCTCTGTCCTCATTACAGAGGCGCAGCAGTGGCATATTGTGAGGGGCTGAGACATATAGTCAAAAATCTGCAGGAGGCAAAAGCCACTGTTATGCTTGGGGTACCGCTGATTTATGAATCAATATATAAGCGGATATGGGATCAGGCAGCAAAGAACCCAAAGCTGCTGAAAAAACTGAAATTCGGTCTGAAACTCAGCGGTTTTCTGAGAAAATTCGGCATAAACATTACAAAAAAACTGTTTGCCCCCATTCATAATAATTTCGGAGGCAATATCAGGATATTCATCAGCGGCGCCGCCGGTATCGACCCTGAGGTGGCCAGGGGATTCAGGAACTTCGGCATCCATTTTGTGCAGGGTTATGGTCTGACCGAATGCAGTCCCATCGTGGCACTGAACAGGGACGTGGATTTCAAGGACGAAGCGGCGGGACTGCCTCTGCCAGGTCTTGAAGTCAGGATAGACGGTGCCGGCAGTGACGGCGTTGGCGAAATAGTTGTCAAAGGGCCGAGCGTTATGATGGGATATTACGAAGATCCTGAGAATACAGCAGAAGCACTGAAGGATGGCTGGTTCTATACCGGTGACCTGGGCTTTATCGACGATGACGGGTTCGTCCATATCACTGGAAGGAAGAAAAATGTCATCGTCACGAAAAACGGCAAAAACATCTATCCGGAGGAAGTGGAGACATTGCTGAACAAGAGCCGCTATATCAAAGAATGCATCGTGTTCGGCAAGGACGATCCGGTTTACGGCGATATTGTCGTTTCAGCAACGATAGTACCTGAGATGGAAATCATAGAATCAGAGTTCGAGGGCCGAAAACCCACTGAAGATGAGATCCGGGAAATAATACGCAAGGAAGTTAAGGAAGTCAACAAAAGCCTTGTCACGTACAAATATGTCAAGGATTTCAACATACGCTACGAAGAATTTGAAAAAACCACTACAAGAAAAATCAAACGCTATGTGAAGAGCTGACAACTGAGGTCATTCATCGGCATTGGCTTTGATAAGAGAAAACCAATCCTGGGATCGCAGCAAAAACACGGAAAAACATGGGGAGTAAGATGGAAAAACGCAGGGAAAAAGCAGAAAAGTGCAAAAAGAAAAACTTGACACCTGAACAGATGATAGCGCGATATAGGAAGAAATACCATGCAACATTCGGCATCCTTATCGGTTTTGTCGTGATAATAGGTATATTCATCTATTTCAATTATGATTACCTGGCATTCAAGCATTTCATCACCAGCAGCTATATTTACACTGAGACATTGGACGATCTCTATAAAAAGTATTTGGATATAGACACAACAGGCAGGTATTACAACGACTTCGACAACTTTGTAATCGCCGCGACCACCGAAAGGATACGCGCTGAAAGAGGGGACAGGTACACATATCTGTATACCCCTTCAAGCCTGGAAAAGTCCCGCCGGATCGATAAAGAGGAAGCAGCACAGTCGGAAATCAGGATCCTGGATGACACTGCTGTCTACCTCAAACTGACTAATTTCACCAAGTATACGCTTGAATTCATGGAAGAAAGTCAGGATGACCTCAAAAGCAGGCAGAATATCATAATAGATCTCAGAGGAAACAGGGGCGGTGACATCAGGGTAATGATAGACATATCCAGCATGTTCCTGCCCCGGAAATCCATCGTAGCAATAGACCACTTCAGGTGGTATGACCACGTATACAGATCTAATAAGGACCAGCCCCTGAAATATGACAAAATAATAATCCTGCAGGATGAGGCCACCGCCAGTGCATCTGAAAACATGATCGCCGCACTCAGTGAAAATCTCGATAATGTCGAGTTGATCGGCAAGAAAACATTCGGCAAGGGCATCGGCCAGTTCACACTGCCGCTGCGGCGCGGTTATGCAGTAAAGGCAACCACGCTCAAGTGGCTCACCCCCTCCGGACTGAACATCCAGGGCGATGGCATCGAACCAGATGTTGAGTACTCCGGAGACGACATCATCGAATATGCCCTCAGCCGCATCCAATGATTTTTCAGAGAAATTCCAGGGGACAGTTCTCACCTTTTTGCTAAACCGGAGAACTGTTCTTTTTTTCTGAAAACCGGGGACACTTCTCACCTTTTTGTCATTTCACCACGGGCATCATTCGCTTTCAGGTGGGGACACTTCTCACCTTTTCAACAAAAAGGAGGGACACTTCCCACCTTCAGGACAAAATACGGGGACAGTTTTCATCTTTTCACATAGAGCTGGGGGTCTCGTTTTTTCAGTGGAAATGCCTTTCCGCTCGGACAGATCTGTTCGGTAAGTAACTGCTTCATCCTGAAAAATATAAGCATGAAAGATCTGAAAAACAGCAGGCTGTTTCCGCTGAAAAAAACTCCTGCAATGGGTAATAAATAAGGCGTTCAAACTTTCGGCAAATACACTTGCTTCTCAGGTAAAGTTAAAAAGGTGAGAAGTGTCCCCCCTCGCTCAGGTAAAGTCAAAAAGGTGAGAAGTGTCCCTCCCCTTGAGTTGATCGATTTCCTCTGGGGTTAGTTCACGGCATTGGCCCGGCTCCAGTGTTTCATCCAGTTTGAGGCCGGCGATCTGCAGTCTTTTCAGATAGATCACTTTTTTCCCTACTGCTTCGAACATCCTCTTGACCTGGTGGAATTTACCTTCATGAAGTACCAACTCAATTTCCGAGCGCGGACCGGATCGGATGATTGTCAGTTCCGCCGGCATGGTTTTATATCCATCTTCCAGTACGACACCTTCCGAAAAGGCAGCGACATCATCCTCTGTGACCTGACCGTAGACCAGCGCGTAATAACGCTTGGCCACCCGCTTTTTGGGCGACATCAGATTGTGGGCCAGTTGCCCGTCATTGGTCAGCAGAACCAGGCCTTCCGTATCGATATCCAGCCGTCCTGCCGGAAAAAGATCGAAACAGGCCAATTCATCCGGCAGCAGGTCCGTCACTGTTTTCAGCCTGCCATCGTATGTGGCCGATATAACACCCGCCGGCTTGTTCATCATGACATATATATTCTTTCTGTAATTCAGCGCTCTGCCATTGACCAGAATTTTGCTTTTTTCGGGATCGACATGAGTCGAAGCGTCATTGACAACAGTGCCGTCAACTGTTATCAGACCGTTTCTCGCCATCTTTTTTATTTCACTTCTGCTCCCGAATCCAAAATTAGCCAACAGCTTGTCCAGCCGCTGGGTGTTTTTCATTTTGTGCCTCAACTCCTCTGCATTCCATTATTCACTATACTGGAGTCCCCAAAATGCATTGTTATAAGGTTAGCCAAATTGTCCGGTCCGAAGGTCGGAACCCCTCATCTCATCATTCTCCAGCCTTTGGGGTACATATTTTTCAGCATCTCGCCCGTCTGCTTGGCCCAGCCCAACGTCTTTCCGTCGACGCATACCACTGTGAACCCCTTGTCCCCTTTGACCAGCAGTGTTTCTCCCTTGAGATAGCTGCGGACTTCTGCAGATTCCGCGCTAAAGTCCTGTGCTCTTTTGAACGCATCTTTGTCCAGCGCTGTAACCAATGAATGGGATGGCTCGAATCTTTTGTCCCCGACAGAGCCCAGAAACCAACCGAACTTAACGACTTTCAGTCCAGCCATCTGCGGCGGCGCTTCAGGCAGATGGTACAGGTGACGCCCTTTCAGCATAAAGACGCCCTCCGGGATGTGGTTCATGTTTTCATCTATAAATCTATGGAAATCCGCCGGAAGTTTCTCATATCGAACAGTACCCTCGACCCTGTCGCCAGGTCTTGTTTCAGAAGTCCTGCCTTTGATCAGCTTAGCGACAAAATGCCCTTCCCCTCTTACCTTGTGGGGCCACAACCTGGCTGTTTGTCTCAAGTCTTCAGGATTTATGGTTCCGCCTGCCCATTCACCAGAGCTTTGAGCCCATTCGGGCCTCCCGCCCTCGATTCCCGCTATTTTAGGAATGTTGACGAATTCGTAGCCCTTATGTCCCATTACAAAATCCATGATCATCTGCTCATTCTCTTCCGGGGAAAAAGTACAGGTTGAGTACACAAGCGTTCCGCCCGGCCTCAACATAAGATCGGCGTAATGAAGGATCGACTCCTGCATCCTCGTACACCGTTCACATTTAAAACTTTCCCAGCTTCTGACCGCAGTTTCATCCTTCCTGAACATGCCCTCTCCTGAGCATGGAGCATCGATAAGTATCTTGTCAAAATACCCCTCAAAATTGCGAACCAGCCTCTCCGGGGATTCATTCAAAACCACAGCATTCCTAATGCCACACAGCTCGATATTCTTCACGAGAGCTTTTACCCGTTCTGCATTTATATCATTTGAAACCAGCAGTCCTCTTCCCTTCATCGCCGCAGCTATCTGGACGGTTTTCCCGCCAGGGGCTGCGCACAAGTCAAGGACCCTGTCTCCGGGCTCAGCTCCCAGAACCTGCCCCGGCAGCATGGCACTGGGCTCCTGTATATAGTACAACCCGGCATGATAATACGGATGCCTGCCAGGCGCATCTTCACCTGAAATGTAGAAACCGTCAGCCGCCCAGGGCACTGCTTCCAGATCGAAGGGAGACAGTCGCCGAAATTCGTCAATATCTATCTTCAGAGTATTGATCCTCAGGCCATAGACTCTCTCTCCTGACAATGCTGTGATCAACTGCTCATATTCTGCTTCGCCCATAAGCTTTCTCATTTTTCTGCTGAATTCCGCAGGAAGTTTCATCGATCCACCTCTGATAATTTCAATAGACCAGAGCACCAGACATCATCAAGGAACATTCATGCCGCTGATGCTCAAAGCCGCCTCAGTCGTCTCCATCATCTTCATCGCCTTCGTCATCCCAATCCTGCTCATCACCGAATTCTTCGAAATCCCAATCCTCTTCGAGGTCATCGTATTCCCAATTCCATTCATCTTCGTCGAATTCCTCATCCCATTCATCATACTCGTATTCGCCGTTCCAATAAACTTCCCCGTCATCCCAGATCCCTTCTTCGTCGTCCCAGTCGCTGTCGTCGTACTCCTCATCATCGTACCAGTCTTCCCAGTCCTCATCGCCCCAATCATATCCGTCACTAAACTCTCTGCTCAATTCCTCCATTAAGTGAGCTATGACATCCTGGTACTGGGTAAACAGCACTTTATTCTTGTTGCTTAGCTTTCTCCTCTCTCTGGAGTCCTGGAACGCATCCAGAAAATCAGCCTTCAGTTCATAAAGGGCAGGGTAATTCGTTTTCAAATACCGCGCAGCGATCAGATAAGAACTGTAATCGCTCAACAACTGATGCTCAATAAGTATCAGATAAGCCCTTTGCTGCTCTTCGGTAAGATTCGCTGCTTCCAGGTCGGTTATCGCGCTGGCTATATATATCTTCAGCAGATCAGGTATGAATTCATCCTGGTCAAACCTGTCGACTTCCGGCTCGATCCTCAGAATCAACTCTACCCCTCTCTTGAATCTGACTATATCGCTTCTGTCGGGCATCAGCTTCAAAATAGAACCGGCACACCTGCCAGCTTCTGACAGCATGTGTTTTGCAATATAAAAATCGAGCATGGCCATAAACACATCAACAGAAGCGGCTTTCTCAATCTCATCCGCCTGCAGCGAGGCAAGCCTGTCCAGCCATTTCAGACTGTCATCATATTTTTTATCGAGGAATAGAATGTACGCAGTCCTTAAGCAAATTATATACTGCCTGTCATAAAAAGCAGGGTTCTCAAATGCGGGGGTCAGCACTGCCAGCGCTTCCTCATATTGTTTTGTCATCTGATAACCATCGACCAGCAGCTTAACCAGCATAAAGTTGTTTTTTTCGATATGATAACACTCTTCCGCCCGCACGAGCGCTTTGTCATACTCACGCGCTTCCAGACAGGCCTTGATGAAAATGATATTCAGTTCGATGTCGTTAGGAAACTTGTCCTGTACCGGTTCCAGCATCCTGACCGCTTTGACCGGCTTATCCATATTCAGATACGCTATACCCAGTACATATTTGATATGGATCGTATGCTTTTCATGCTCGAGTGCTTTCTCCAGCGTCTTTGCAGCCTCTGCATACTCCCCTTTATCCATTGCCTTCCTGGCAGAACTGTAAGCCTGCTTCGAAGCGCGGCTCATCCTGTGAAACTCAATGCATGAGTATCTTTTCACGGGATTTGTGAGCGCTTCATAAGCCTCCTCGATCTCCCTGTTCCTATCAGGATACAGCTCAGCCGGGTATTGGTTCAGCAGGCGCATGTAAGCCTTCTTGATTTCATGCTGTCCGGATTGCTCGTCAATATCGAGAACTTCGAAATAATCTTTCATTGTATATATCCAGCCTTTCAGTCGTTGCTCACATTCCAGCGAAAACCTGCGCTCAGTAATGTTCTATAGTGATATTCTATCATATACATCTGCTTGCAGATAGATTATATTGCCATGAAATGCTCCGCATCAGCAGTATTGGCATTTAATCTCAACAGTACCGGCAAACAGTTGCATCTGGCATTTTTTGCTGATAATATATTATCATGTGATTTCTGCAATCTAATAATACTGCAAGGGGTTGAATTAATGGTCAATTTATTCATCAACGCTGATATTTCTCCCGGTATCATCAACAAGAACATTTATGGACATTTCTCCGAGCATCTGGGCAGGTGCATTTACGGCGGAATATGGGTCGGAAAAAATTCGCCGATACCCAATACTGACGGCTTCAGGAATGACGTTGCTGGGGCACTGAAAAATCTTCGGATCCCTGTCCTCAGATGGCCTGGCGGCTGCTTTGCCGATGAGTATCACTGGAAGGACGGCATCGGACCATATGAGAAACGTCCAAAAATGATCAACACACACTGGGGAGGCGTCATAGAAGACAACAGTTTCGGAACCCATGAATTCCTTGATTTCTGTGAAATGATCGGTGCAGAACCTTACATCTGCGGCAATGTTGGAAGTGGTACAGTGCATGAGATGCAGCAATGGGTGGAGTATATCACCTTTGATGGAGTATCGCCGATGGCCGAGCTGAGAAAACAGAACGGAAGGGAAAAACCGTGGAGGCTGAAATACTTCGGTGTCGGAAATGAAAGCTGGGGCTGCGGCGGGAATATGAGGGCGGAATACTATGCAGACCTGTACAGGCGTTATTCCACATATGTAAGGAATTACGGCGACAACCGCATATTCAAAATAGCCTGCGGCTCGGGAAACTTTGACACTAACTGGACTGAAGTCCTCATGCGCGAAGCAGGAAAATTCATGGATGGTCTGAGTCTGCACTGGTATGCAGTCCCCACCGGCAACTGGGATGATAAGGGCTCTGCGACCGAATTCGGTGAGGACCAGTGGTTCAGCACACTTAGGAATACCTTTATCATAGACGATCTGATCAATAAACACTCCACGATAATGGATAAATACGATCCTGAAAAGAGAGTGGGCATGATAGTCGATGAGTGGGGTACCTGGTATAATGTGGAGCCCGGCACCAACCCCGGCTTCCTGTTCCAGCAAAACAC
>DGEE01000144.1:580-1015 GCA_002385815.1 Hungateiclostridiaceae bacterium UBA3934 | reverse complement strand
GATCGTGTACAGATGGCCAATATAGCACAGCTGGTCAATGTGCTGCAGTCAGTCATACTCACAGAAGGCGAAAAAATGATACTGACACCTACATACCATGTATTTGACATGTATAAGGATCATATGGACAATAAGCTGTTGCAATCCGGCTTCACAGGTCCTGAGCCGAGGTACAGTTTCGGTGATGAAAGCATACCGGCCGTTACCATGTCCGCTTCCAGGCCAGAAGACTCCGGTCAGATATTCATAACCTTGTGCAACCTCGATCCGAACAACAGCCAGAATGTGACCATCGATATAAGAGGTGTTGCCGGTACTCTTTCAACTGCCACCGGTACTGTCCTGACCGGTAGTTCGATGAACGCTCACAACACATTCGACAAGCCCGACAATGTGAAACCAGCGGCCATGAGTCCAATACCGATCGTCGACAAT
>DGEE01000144.1:0-406 GCA_002385815.1 Hungateiclostridiaceae bacterium UBA3934 | reverse complement strand
ACCAAAGTTTACAGGAGTGGACCTATGAACGAATCAGCAAAAAACAGACAAATAAATGAACCCGCTTGTAAGGGCTGTTCTGGTTCAGTCAGACTAAGCCCCGGGGAAATAAGAAAGCTGTTTGGAGAAACACTCAGGATCAAAGATGTGAAAACTGTCACAGAAGAGGAATACCAACAAAGGCTTGCACTATGTAAATCATGTGATAGTCTCCAATACGGCACCACCTGTATCCACTGCGGCTGTATCGTGGAGATCCGGGCCAAGCTGGCAGCTTCCCGCTGCCCGTATCCATACGCTCCCAAGTGGTAGCACAGGGGGGACACTTCTCACTTTTTTAACTCTTCAGGTGAGAACCGTTCTCAATTTTATGGGGACAGTTCTCACCTTTTTTACTTTTCAGAGG
>DGEE01000143.1 GCA_002385815.1 Hungateiclostridiaceae bacterium UBA3934 | reverse complement strand
TTTTCAGAGGAAATCAGGTGGGGACAGCTCTCATCTTTTGAACAAAACAAGGGAGGTTCTGTTCAAAAAGTGAGAAGTGTCCCCACAAAAAATGCTAAAAAGGTGAGAACTGTCCCCGCTAAAACTTCGCCTTGACAGACCGGCTGTTTGCAGCGGAATGGCCTTGGCACACTGCCTTTTTGCCCATTAGGACCTTCAGCGTGTGCAATATGAGCTTGATATCCAGCATCAGGCTGTAGTTCCTGATATACAGGAGATCGTACTTGAGCTTGTCCACTACCGAAGTATCATATTTACCGTAAATCTGCGCATATCCTGTCATACCGGCTTTCACAAGATAGCGATGCGTATATTCCGGCATATCTCTGCTATACTGCTCAACAAAAAACGACCTTTTGAAAAATCTCTGCTCTTCCATCAGACCCAGCCTGTCCGCCATAAATGCAGGCATATCTTCAAACTGTACCATTCTCGCACTCGACAGCGAAATCTCGAACATCCTTGGCACAATATATACTACCTTTTTCCGGGCAAGACATTCCGTGATAGCCTTCATCTTGTCTTGATCGGAAACATTATCACTGATGAAAACCTCATCGACATCCTTAAGCCTTTTGAATGCCTTTCCTATTTCGTCGGTGGGAATAACGCAATGGATATGCAGCTTCGCCCGCTTCAGTGTGTGACTAACTTTTTCGATCACGGATCCCAGTTCGCTGCGCTCCCCGATTACCATGAACTTCAAATCCGCAGAGAATCTCTTCCTGACGTTCAGCACTATTCCATTCCAAATGAGCAGTAAAATGAACTGGAAAACGGGCGCGATCACCAATATAAGCCTTAGAAACGAAAACCCAAGCATATAGTAGGTCATGGTAACTGTAGTTATGCTAAAGATAAAAATGGATTTCAGCAATGTTACTGCCATTTCCTGCAACGATTTTCTATAGAACTTCAGCAGCTGGAAAACTGTAATCTCAGTTGTCATATACGTTCATCGAGGAACGGTGATGCTGTTCCTGCTTCATAATTGGCCGTATCGATCCAGAGCAATGCCATATCTGCTGAAGGATCCAGTTCAATAAATGACAGGCTGTCGTCATATCCACTGAAAAAATTCTATCCCTAGCCCGGCATATTCAAGATATGCTCCCAGCGTGCGCCCGACCAGTTCAAAGGAATGGTCTCTGAATACCTGTACCCTGAACTCTTTATTAAACTTTGGGCTGTAGTTCAGCATTTCTCTTCTTGTAGGCTCATTATCAAAAATAAACTTCTGCAGTTACAATTCCAGGTACATACCACATTCTTCTTAAAAACGGTTAACTACATCAATCACATAACCAATCTGTTCGTCAGACATCCCATAGTAGATGGGCAAGCTGACCTCCTGTGCCGCATTCATCTCAGCAACCGGGAAATCGCCTTCCGAGTATCCAAGGTCCCGATAAGCCTGATGCATATGCATTGCAAACGGATAATGGGTCTGATGTCCAATGCCGTGAGAATCCAGATGAGCCTCAAATAGTTCTCGGTTTTCTACCAAGACAGCAAAAAGATGCCATGCATGCTTTGCATCATGGTTTAACCTGGGCAGTTTGACCGCCGGGTTGCTGATACCCAACAGGTATCGCTGTGCAATCCGCTCACGATCCCTGTGCCATTTATCCATGTGCTGGAGTTTGACGCACAGCCAGGCAGACTGGATCTCATCAAGTCTTGAGTTGAATCCCCTGTACTCGTGTACATATTTCGTGTGCGATCCGTAATTGGCTAATGCCCGCACGCGGTTTGCAATTTCAGGTGAGAAAGTACATACAGCACCGGCATCGCCCAACGCACCAAGGTTCTTACCAGGATAAAAGCTGAATCCGGCCGCATCTCCGAGGCTCCCTGCCGGACGCCCCTTGTAAGTGGCTCCGTGGGCTTGTGCCGCGTCTTCTATCAGCATCAGACCATGTTTATCCGCGATAGCTTTTATTTCCTCAAAGCGCCCAACCTGCCCGTAGAGATGCACAATAATTATAGCCCTTGTGTTTGGAGTTATTGCAGCTTCCAGCTTCTCCGGATCCATGCAGTAGTATTCCGTCTCTATATCGACAAAAACCGGTCTGGCACCTGCATAAGTCACCGCAAGCGCAGTAGCGATGAAGGTTTGCGCCGGAACAATCACTTCATCACCAGCACCAATACCTGACGCTTCGAGTATCAGATGCAAAGCATCGAGGCCATTGCCACATCCTATACAATAAGGTACATTACAGTATTCCGCAAATTCTTTTTCAAACTCCCTGCAATACTTTCCGCCGATGAACCATCCTGCATCATATACCTCAGCAAAGGTATTCATCATCGTATCGCGGAGCTCTCTGTGCATTGGAGTAAAATCTGCAAAGGGAATTTTCATTTTCCTCCCTCCCTCACGTAGGATAAAAACTCCTTATAGTCCCTGATATAGTCCGATTCATCGAAATATTCGGAAGCAAGGACCAAAAGCACTGCCCCGGACGAAAATTCAAACATTTCACGCCATACGGCATTTCCGACATACAATCCTTCTGTCGGGTCGTTGAGTTCCACAACGGCTTTTTCCACACCATCGTCCAGTAAAACCTTACACGAACCGCGGATACATATTAAAACCTGCTGTAGTTTTTTATGGGCATGAAAACCGCGATGGGCACCCTTCGCAACATCAAATATATAATAAACCCGCT
>DGEE01000118.1:3735-25605 GCA_002385815.1 Hungateiclostridiaceae bacterium UBA3934 | reverse complement strand
GCCCCGAGTACCTGCTTTAGCGGGCATTCCTCCGGGGTGGCGAATGCCGGCATTTCATCAGAAGTACCTGCCGGTGTGGGGATTTCAGGCATCTGATTCAGGTACAGCACTTCTCCGCAGACGGGGCTTTGAGGATTTGAGGACTTCAGACGGATTAACTCCAAAATGCTCCTTGAACACCTTGCTGAAGTAATATATATCGGAAAATCCGCATTCCACCGCGACTTCCTTAACTTTATACATACCGCTGTTCAGCATGCTTTCTGCCTGGTTGAGCCTTATCAGCGTCAGATACTGCCTGAATGTCTGACCGGTTTCCTGTTTGAAGAAATTTCCGAAATAGAGAGGACTGAGATTGACCATCTGAGCCATTTCAGTTACGGTAAGAGGTTCAAAGTAATGATCTATAACATGCTGCAGCACCTTTTTTATGCGCTTGTCATAGTTTCTCTGGTAATCACTGTGACAAATCAGCTGGTAATACCGCTGGAGTATCAGCATGAAGATCGCTCTTGCCTTGGTCATATAGCCGGGATCGCGCACAAGCCAGGCTGCATTCAACTCCTGGTAAAGGGCAATGATATCCTGCCTTATGCCGATATGTGACACTGTCTTGAAAGGAAGCTTCATTTCCCTGCCGGTGATGTCAAAAATATGACCATTTACACTGTAGCAATCCATCAGGTCGTCAGGGACTGCAACCGCTGACTCCCGGCAGCCCTTCTGGACACAGATCAGGTCTCCGGAGCGTACGGTATGGCAAACACCGTCTATGGTATACTCCGCTTTCCCCGCAACAACATAGGTCAGGTCTACAAAACTGTTGAGTCGCTCTTCTATTATCCACGACGGAGTACATATCCTGTGGTTATAGTATTCAACATCGACCACTATGCTGTTGAATTCCTTTTCGGTCATTTTCCATCACCTTCGGTCCAATTATATCACCTGATAAATAAAAGTACAAATGTACCCATGATTTTTACAAATTTTGTTGGCTTTCTCAATTGTTTGAACCTATTGTTTTGTTAAACTAATGTATGTCAGATTGTGATTATGCATTATTTTTTGCTTGATTTTTATATAAATTTACCAAACGAAAATACATAATAAGTAATTATTGGATATATTTACTTCTTGCGGCACAGCGACTATATCTGACTGGAGCGAAGATTTTTTTAACATCAGTCTGATTATCTGATGTATGAGTATACAGGTTATGTATAGTTAAAACACCAAAAGGAGGGAATTGCCTTGAGCAGTAATTCCGCAATACAGGAAGCTCCGCAGAATGTTTCGAAGTTCCGCAACTATCTTCGCCGCACCTGGACACTTTATCTTATGCTGATCCTTCCGATCGCATTTTTTGTGATTTTCCGGTATCTCCCCATGACAAACATTGTTATGGCTTTCAAAGACTACAATATGTTCAAGGGCGTATGGGAGTCCGACTGGGCTGGTTTCAAGTGGTTTGAGAAGGCGTTTGCATCGAAGGATTTCTGGAACTCGCTGAGAAATACGATAATGCTGAACTTTCTCGATCTGCTCGTAGGATTCCCTGCACCGATCATACTGGCTATCCTGATCAATGAGATCGTTTTCATACGCTTCAAACGCATAACGCAAACCGTAGTATATCTTCCTCACTTCCTTTCATGGATCATAATCAGCGGTATGGCTTTCCAGCTGCTGGCACCCAGCTCAGGAGTTATCAACACCTTTCTCGCAAGGTATGGCGTAGGCCCCGTCGAATTCCTCGGTGATGAAAAGCTCTGGGTATTTACCTATGTGATACTGGGGCTCTGGAAGGAAGTCGGGTGGAATGCCATCATTTATCTGGCAGCCATCGCAGGTATCAACACAGAGCTGTACGAAGCTGCTGAAATAGACGGTGCCGGAAGGTTCCGCAAAATATGGCATGTCACACTGCCGGGAATACGTTCTACAATAATCGTTCTGCTCATAATGAACATGGGACGCATCCTCGGCATAGAATTTGACCGCCCATATGCCCTGCAGAACACATCTGTCATGAATGTCGCTGATGTCATAAGCACCTATGTATACCGCGTCGGTATCAGGGGCCTGCAATTCTCACTTACCGCCGCAGTCGGGTTGTTCCAGTCGGTTGTCTGTGTCGTATTCCTGCTGACAGCCAATGCGCTTGCGAAAAGATTCGGCGAACGCGGTATATGGTAAAGGAGGTACATCGATGAACAGTATTCAGACTTCACCCCTGTCAGAAATAATGCTGGAAAAAGACGGTAAGATACACACCAAATCTTCGAGAGCCGGCGATTACGTGGTCGTGGCGATCTGCGTTTTCCTCATACTGATCTATCTGGCTCCATTCGTAAACATAATATCGCGCTCACTGAGTTCTCCAAATGCTCTTGTAAACAACAGGGTCTCGTTCTGGCCGGTGGATTTCACACTGGATTCATATGTCTATGTGTTCATCCCTGCAGCCAGCAAAGTGCCTGAAGCAGCTGTCCGCTACATCAACTGGCTGGCAAAACCTGAAGTGTACCGCTTCCTCCAGTTTGGTGAAGAAGGCAAGAACCATAAGATAGTCAATGGCTTGCCGGCAACAATACCCGCAGACGGTCCGACGATCCAGAACTCTGTGAACAACATCGACTACACCATCTCCATGAACGGTATCTGGCTCGGCGACGAGGAAACCACAGCCAAAGCCATCGCCAATGGCTATACCTGCGACCCTGAGTACATCGTGCAAGCCATAAGATGCTCCCTGAACGACGCCGAAGCCGGTCTGGTGGTGCCAGTCACACTGTCTGTAGCTGGTCCTTACACTGAAGACCTGAAAGCCAAGGGTGAAGAAGGTACCTGCAACGCTGTCAGAGCTCCGGAAGGACAGTTTGACGCCATATGGGATGCATTCATAGCTGAGTGGCGTGCTTCCGGTGCGGATGAGATCATCGCAGAACGTGCAGCCAAATACGTGGATCCCTTCTGATAATGTTTCACCTATGCTGTGTGTTTCAAAACGCACAGGGTACAATGGAAAAGGCTCGGACTGCCAAAGCAGCCGAGCCACTTTTTTTTACCATTTGCTATGATTTACTCAAAGCATCAGTCGGTAGATGTTTATCACATCTTCCTTATTCAGCTTGACAAAGCCACCTATGGTCCCGTCTCCGCCATCGCCATAGCACGCTTTGTGTGCCATCTCTTCTATATCCTCTTCTTTCGCACCAAGCTCTGAGAAATTTATCGGCATGCCGATGGATTTCAGGAACTGCTTCAGCTTTTCTATGCCTGCTTTGGCGGTGTTCACAGGATTTTCAAAATCCATCTGGCATCCCCATACACGGACTGCCAGCTGAGCCAGTCTGTTGACTCCGCCACGGTCCAGCATGTATGTCATCCATGCCGGGAACACCACTGCAAGACCTGCTCCATGCGCCACATCATAAAGTGCGGACAGCTCATGCTCCATGGCATGGCTTGCCCAGTCCTGTGACCTTCCTACGCCGCATGAATTGTTGTGAGCCATCATCCCTGCCCACATTATATTGGCCTGAGCCTGATAGTCAGCCGGATCCTTCACGACCTTGGGTGCTTCATTGATTATGGCCAGCAGCAGCCCTTCGATCATCCTGTCCGTGACCTCGACATCACTGGTCCTTGTGAAATAGCGTTCAAACAGATGCGCCATCATGTCTGTGATGCCGCATGCTATCTGATAGGGCGGCAAAGTCTGGGTCAAAGCCGGATTCAGGATCGAAAACACGGGCCTCATGGCATCTCCGCCTGCTCCGCGCTTGTACATACCATCTTCATGTGTTATGACGGAATTCGACGAACCCTCGCTGCCTGCAGCTGAAATCGTAAGTACAGTTCCCACGGGCAATGCTTCAGTAACAGGCTTGCCCTTGTAGAAATCCCAGAAATCACCATCATAAGGCACTCCTGCTGCTATCGCCTTGGCAGAGTCGATAACACTGCCACCGCCGACAGCCAGGATGAAATCCACCTTTTCTTTCCTGCACAGATCGATCCCCTTGTAGACAAGTCCGCTCCTGGGATTGGGCACCACGCCGCCCAACTCTGTGTAGCTTATGCCTTCTCTCTCGAGGGATGCTTTTACCCTGTCGAGAAGACCTGACCGGGCAGCCGAACCTCCCCCGTAATGAATGAGCACTCTGGTCCCACCGAACCGTTTCACATACTTTCCGGTATCATTCTCCTGATCCTTACCAAAAACAAAATAAGTTGGACTGTAAAATGTAAAGTTATCCATATCTATCCTCCTTGTATATTGTTGTCTCATTTAAAATATGGCTGCACTCCTCAGCACGAGGTGTTCCTATATGGTTGAGAAGTATCACCTGGCATTATGAACTTATATATGACTTCAGCTATGCCGTCATCATCATTGGAAGCCGTCACATAATCGGCCTTCTCCTTTACTCCGTCGGCAGCATTCCCCATGGCAACACCAAGCCCTGCATACTCTATCATCGACAGGTCATTGAATCCATCGCCGATGGCAATCATTTCTTCCCTGCTGATGCCGCACAGCCTGCCTATGTATTCCAGCGCAACAGCTTTGGATACGCTGCTGTTGAAAAACTCGAGATAATGCGGCTGGGATGTGCAAAAAGTCACACTGTCATTTACTATATCTTTTATACCCTCTTTAAAGCCTTCTATTCGGGAAATCGTGTCGATCCATATTATTTTCGTAATTCCCTGGTCAGGCATATGGCCGATATCGGAAAAAACGATGGGCTCATTACCCGACATTTTCCTGTAGGTGTTCACATGATCATTGATCTCATTTACATAAAGCTCATTATTGGACCAGGCTATGATAGTGGTCCCCATTTCCATGCCAAGTCTGAGGACCTGCTCAGCATCCCGGGCAGACAGCTTCCGTTCAAACAGCACCCTGCCCGTTGCTGCATCTACGATCATGGCTCCATTATACGTGATGATCGGCGCATCAAGTCCAAGCTCTTCGATAAAACTCCTTACTCCCTGGACAGGCCTCCCCGTGCTTATGGTGACCATGACACCCGCATCCCGACACCTTCTTATCGCCTCGGCCGTCGCGTCTGTTATGATCCCCCGGCTGTTTATCAATGTCCCGTCAATATCCAAAGTGATCAGCTTATATTTCATAGCTACTGTTATTTGCCCCCTCCTCCATCCTTTTTTTCATTTCATCAGACAAGCGGTCGCCGAGGTGATTCCTGTGGGTCAACTGCTTGTCCTGCAAGACTTTGCTGATGCTTTCATCAAGTTTTTCGATCTCGTCCTTCAAATCGTCTGCAGACAATACCGCACTGCCGGAGCCCCTGATTATCATCTGCTGCAGGTTATCTGATGTAGCTACAGTGATGATATGTTTTCTGCGGTTGTCATGGACGAACTTCTCAATGAACTCATCTGCTGTCTGTGCTCCCCTTGTGAATACTACATGTACATTATCGTAGTCGAATATGTCTTCCTTTTTCCTCTGGACGCGATATGCGTCGAATACCACTATGACCCTACATTTCCGCATGCCCTGGTATTTGCTGAGAAGATCCAGCAGCCTGGTCCTCGCACCGTCCATATTGTCCTGAGCTATTTCCCTGAACTCAGGCCATGCAAATATTATATTGTATCCGTCAACGAGAAGAAACTCTTCCCGAATATCTGTTTCAGCCGCCCCACCGGTCTGTTTGCTGCTCATCCCCTCTGTATAAGGTTGCTGTTCTGTCGGTCCGTTTACAGGCATGTCCTCACCCGAATCAGCACCGCTGCTCTTCACGGCGGTCCTCCTCCGGTTTTTCCGGACCGGTCTTTTGCCCTGATTAGCAAAAGAGGCCCTGGTGAGGATCCTGTCGACCTCCTCCACAGTCAGCCATTTTTCCTGTACTTGCAGTGCTTTGCCCTCTGCTGTTTCCTCCTCTTCGACCGCCCTTTTGAAATAACTCTCCACATGCATATAGTCCTTTACTCTGTCCCAACTGACAAGGAATCCCGAGCCATTGGCACAGAACACTGATCCGGATGGATTCTCCACATCTCTTTCAGGATCGTAGCCAATAGTTCTGATTACTTCTTCCGTATTGTGGCATGGCTCGTATCCCTTCAGACTGCAGAAGATCTTTCCCTGTCCCCTGGTGTAAGCCGTCAGTTCCTTCTGATAGTTCTTCATCGTGGCGACCGGTGCTTCACCTTCGATATATGCTGTTCCGTCTTCTATCCGGGAAATCGTACATGTACCCCGCATCCTGTCTATATCAGCCAAAGCATGCCCTGCCAGCTTTTCCGGCAGCTCCAGCCGGAAGGAATAGTACGGCTCCAGCAATATCGACTCCGCTTCCATAAGTCCCTGCCGTACCGCCCTGTAAGTCGCCTCCCTGAAATCGCCGCCTGCCGTGTGTTTGACATGCGCACGGCCCGACACCAGCGTGATCTTCATATCTGTGACAGGAGATCCGGTAAGGACCCCCTTGTGTTCCTTTTCCCTGAGATGGGTCATAATGAGATTCTTCCAGCTGCCGGCCAGTACATCGTCGCTGCAGTCTGCAGCGAACTGAAGACCGCTCCCCCGTTCCCCCGGCTCCATGAGCAGGTGCACTTCTGCATAGTGGCGGAGCGGTTCGAAGTGCCCCACGCCTTCTACAGTATTGGCAATGGTCTCTTTATAAATAATACTGCCTGAATCGAAGGACACATCGATACCGAAACGCTCTTTGATTATACTCTGCAGTATTTCAGTCTGCACTTCGCCCATTATCTTCGCCTGGATCTCCCTGAGCTGTTCATTCCATACGATGCGGAGCTCAGGATCTTCTTCCTCCAGTTGGCGCAGCTTCGGCAGCACCTCCCTGGGATCGCTTCCCTCCGGCAATATGATCTGATAGGACAGGACCGGCTCCAATACTGGCGCTATCATGCCCTTATCCTCACCAAGACTTTCTCCCGGCTTAGTCTGCGTCAGGCCTGTTACAGCGCAGACCATGCCGGCCTCCGCTTCATTGATCGCTTCGTATTTCTGCCCTGAATATATGCGGATCTGATTGACCTTCTCTTCCCAGATGCCGTTGTTCACAACATCCCTCACCCTGAGAGTTCCTCCGGTGATCTTCATGTGAGTGAGCCGGCTCCCCTGCTCGTCCCTGCTGATTTTGAAGACTCTGGCTCCAAATCTGTCCGGATACCGCGGCGCTACGGTGTATCGGACCAGGCCCTGCATAAAAGCCTCAATACCCTCAAGTCTCAGGGCGGCACCAAAAAAGCAGGGGAATATCCTGCGTTTCCTGATGTACTCGCAGATCAGCGCATCATCTATACGTCCCGTATCCAGGTACGCTGAAAGCAGCACTTCATCACACATGGCCACCTGCTCGGTGAAATCCCGGGTCCCACTCTGTCCGAAATCCACACAGCCGTGGCTCATCTGCCTTTTGATCTCATCCATTATCTTATCCTTGTCGGTACCATCCTGATCCATTTTGTTGATGAACACAAAGACAGGTATCTGATATATGTCCAGCAGATGCCAGAGGGTTTTCGTATGTCCCTGTATGCCGTCTGCACCGCTTATGACCAGTATGGCATAGTCGAGGACCTGGAGTGTCCTTTCCATTTCAGTGGAAAAGTCCACATGCCCGGGAGTATCCAGCAATGTGATTTGCACACCTCCGGTCTCAAACACCGCCTGCTTGGAAAATATGGTTATCCCTCTGGCCCTCTCAAGTTCGTAGTTGTCCAGATAGGCATCCTTCTTATCCACTCTCCCCAGCTTCCTGGTCCTGCCGCTGATATACAGCAGACCCTCCGACAATGTTGTCTTCCCGGCATCGACATGCGCCAGTATCCCAATGACCAACCTCTTCATCTGTAGTGATCCTTCATCCGCAAAATCAATAAAATCCATCCCATATAATCGTTTCTTTTGTAATAACATTATACCGTATTCTTTAATGAGACACCAGATACGGCTCACAGACACTTATCACCCGATCTGTTCCATCAGTCACCGGACATACTGTCCGCAGCAACTGCCGGGATCCGAACATCCGGCACGGTTGACAGGACAGTTATCCGCCAGTTTAGCCAAATATATCAGATAACAAACACTTAGCCTGTTTATGATTAAGAACATACATATTATAATCATCTGTCTGTTGATTTAGCACCACAGTGTATATAAACTATACATAGGGGCAACTTATCAACACAGTGTCGACAAAGAGGTGATGTTCAATGGACAGGCTTTCACAAGCTGTGATCAACCATAAAAAAAGCATACTGGCGGTGTTCCTGATCGCTTCAGTGCTGGGGGGACTCCTTTCGCTGAATGTATCCATCAACTACAATACAGTGGATTACCTGCCCCCTGACGCACAGTCCACCACCGCCATCAGGATAATGCAGACTGAGTTTGGCGGTGAAATACCCAATGCAAAGGTAATGCTCACAGATGTATCAATACATGATGTACTGGAATACAAAGAGAAAATCGCTGCTGTGGAAGGTATCACCTCTGTGACCTGGCTTGATGATGTGGTTGGCGCTGACACATTGAAAACAACACCTGTCGAATTTCTTGACGGCTCACTGGTCGAAAGCTATTACAAAAACAATGACGCGCTGATGGATCTTACCATCGAATCCGGCCAGGAACAGAGCGCCGTTGAAGCTATCTATGAGATAATCGGCGAAGAAAACGCGGCTGCAGGCGAAGCCGTGTCAATAGCGGAAACACAGGCCATGTCGGTATCCGAAGTAGTCAATGCAATGCTGATACTGATTCCTGTCGTATTGGTCATCCTGATCGTTTCCACCAGCTCATGGGCAGAACCCCTGTTTTTCCTGCTCACAATAGGTGCTGCAATACTTATCAATATGGGCACTAATATACTATTCGGTGAGATATCATTTATTACGAGGACTGTCAGCCCGGTACTTCAGCTTGCCGTATCACTGGATTACTCTATTTTCCTGCTGCACAGCTTCAACAGGCACAGACAGTCTTTCGAACCTGAAAAGGCGATGAAGCTGGCCATGAAGGAGTCGCTTTCCACTGTGGCAGCCAGTGCCGCCACTACGATGATCGGCTTTGCCGCACTCATTTTCATGCGCTTCCGTGTAGGCGCGGACCTGGGGCTGAACCTGCTGAAGGGGATCATTTTCAGCTTCGTTTCTGTCATGGTATTTATGCCGGCCCTAACGCTGCTTTCCTGTAAACTTATAGACAAAACAAAGCACAGAAAACTGATGCCTGATCTCGGGAAAGCGGGAAGTCTTCTGATGAAGGTCAGGATACCGTTCATGATCCTTGCACTCGTTATAGCGATACCCTGTTTACTCGCACAGTCGAATAATCAGTTCCTATATGGCACCAGCAATATTACCAGTGTCTCGAGAGTCGGGAAAGACGCCGCCCTTATAGAAGAAAAATTCGGCAGGCAGAACACGATGGCACTCCTGGTACCCAAAGGGGACATGGGAACAGAAGCCGAACTGTCGGATGAGCTTTCCAGACTGCCCCATGTGACAGATGTCATATCGTATTCCACGGCCATCGGAGCCCAGATACCGGTAGAATTTGTCCCCGGGGAAGCTGTTGACCAGTTTTATTCCACGCAATACTCACGGATCATCATCAACACTGACACCGTTGACGAAGGCGACGAAGCATTCGACACAGTCCGGAACATATTGGACACGGCTTCAGAATATTACGACGAATACTGGCTTGCCGGTCAAAGCGTATCCCTGTATGATATGAAAAAAACTGTTTCAGTGGACAACAGACTGGTCAACCTGATAGCGATAGGAGGCATATTCCTGGTGCTGCTGGTGACATTCCGTTCTGTAAGCCTGCCTTTTCTGCTGGTATTCACCATTGAAACAGCAATATGGATCAACCTTTCATTCCCATATTTCACCGGCACCCCACTGAACTTCATCGGCTTTCTGGTCATAAGTACCGTGCAGCTCGGCGCGACTGTGGACTATGCCATATTGTTCACGAATGCTTATCTCAGCAACAGAAAGCTGCACCCAAAGAAGGATGCCATGCGTATCACTATACAGGAAAACCTGGCAGCTGTCCTCATCTCGGCACTGACCCTGGCCATTTCCGGCTTTACGCTGGCATATACATCAAACAATCCCATTATCATCGAATTGGGGATGCTTCTGGGCAGAGGCACACTGCTGTCGCTGGCCATGGTAGCCTGTGTGCTCCCGGGATTGCTCGTATTATTCGACAAGATTATCCGGAAAACGACCTTGAACAATAGATTCCATGGTATAAAAAACGGTAAAGGAAGTGATATCGAATGAAGAAAATTATAGCCCTGTTACTGGTATTGGCAGTGATGTCAGCTTCTGCTGCGGCAGTATCGGCCCAGGATATCCCATCGCCCAAGGAAGAAGCTGTTTACGGCATACTTGATCATGACGGATCTGTCGGCAGTCTGTATGTCGTGAATATATTCAACGGCGGCAGCATCACGGATTATGGCAGCTATTCCGGAGTTCGCAACCTGACCAGTTCTGAAAAGCTTATCATTGAAGGCGACAGGATCAGTATAAACACCTCCGCCAAAAAATTCTACTACCAGGGAAACCTTGAGCAGAAAGAGCTTCCCTGGGATATTGATATAAAATACTATCTGGATGACAGGCATATATCGGGTAGCGAGCTGGCAGGCAAAAGCGGCAGGCTTAAGATCCTCATGTCGGTAAAGCAGAACGACAAAGCAAACAGTGTATTTTATAACAATTATGCACTGCAGATATCGCTTACGCTTAACAGCAGGCTCTGCTCAAATATTGAAACCACAGATGCAGTCATCGCAGAAGCCGGCGGAAAAAAACAGCTCAGCTATACAGTATTGCCCGGGAAAGGTGCTGATATAGAAGTAACAGCTGATGTCCGCGATTTTGAGATGGATGCGGTAACAATAAACGGTATAAAACTGACCTTCGGCATTGATGCAGACAGTGAAATGTTCAGCGATCAGATCACTCAGCTCACCGACGCAATAAAAGAACTGGACAGCGGTGCCGGTGAATTGCTGGAGGCCCTTGATCAGCTATCAGAGGGGATGCAGAAATATGCAGAGGGTCTGAAAGAATTCAATTCGGGTGTCGAACAACTTTCCGCCGGGGCAGCCATGCTGGATGCCGGGGCAACTGCACTGAGTAACGGCCTGGCGGAACTGACAGTTCAGAATGAACAGCTGATGTACGGCGCTGCGGCAATACAGCAGGCAACCTTTGATTCGGTCAATGCCCAACTGGCAGCAGTGGATTCCCGTATACCTGCACTGACACCGGAAAATTACGCTGAGGTGCTGTCATATATGCCCGACCTTTCAGATGTGAAAAAACAGCTTGACGGTGTAGTGCGATTCACACAGGGTCTCAGAAGCTATCTGGATGGTACTGCGCGGCTGAGTGCCGGAGCTGCTGAGCTGGCTAAGGGCACCGGAGAATTCAGTTCATCTGCTGCTATGGTGGCAGCATCTGCAAATGAGCTGTATAATGCAGGAGCCGAACTTGATTCGGCGATAAAGAAGCTGCGCAGCGGACTTGCGTCATATAAGGATGGTACCAGGCAATTGCGCGATGGCATATCGGGTATGGATTCGGAAATAGAGAAAAAGATAGACGAACTGCTGGAGGGGATATTAGGCAGCGATGAAAGACCGGTTTCATTCGTCTCGGACAGGAATACCAATGTCGAGGCTGTGCAGTTTGCACTGCGGACAAAACCAATAAGCATACCGAAAGCCGTAAAAGCCGATGACCCGGCACCTGCACGCCTGACCTTCTGGCAGAAGCTGCTGAAGCTGTTTGGTCTCTATCGTGAATGATATGATATCATATCCCAAGCAGCCAGCTTGCTGTCCCGAAATATACGAGCAGAGAAAGAGCATCCACGATGGTGGTTATAAACGGGCTTGCCATAACAGCGGGGTCAAAATTCACTTTTTTAGCAAGCATGGGCAAAGTACATCCCACGAGCTTTGCAATGAAAACCGTCATGACCAGCGTGATGCTGATGATAGCGGATACCTGGACACTGACCTTGTCAATGACCATGAGCTTGGCAAAATTAACCAGAGCCAACGAGATCCCGCACAAAACGGCAACACGGATCTCTTTCCACACTACACGAAATATATCCGTAAAGTCCAGTTCGTTCAGGGACAGCCCCCTTATGATGGTGACAGATGCCTGGCTCCCTGAGTTTCCGCCCGTATCCATGAGCATCGGGATATAGGCCGTCAGCACCACATACACTTTGAGCGCATCTTCAAAATGGGTTATTATCATACCGGTAAAAGTTGCAGAAATCATGAGAAAGAGCAGCCACGGCGTCCGGCTTTTCCATATCTCCAAAACGGAATTTTTGAGATACGGCTTATAAGTAGGAGTGATTGCCGCCATTTTCTCTATGTCCTCCGTCGTTTCTTCCTGAAGTACGTCCAGGGCATCGTCAACTGTAACGATACCGACAAGCCTGTTGTCATTGTCGACTACGGGCAGGACAGTAAGATCATACTTGAGGAACAGGTTTACCGCCTCTTCCTGGTCCTCGGTGGTGTTCACCGAAATGACATTCCGGTCCATCACCTCTTCGACTTTTTTACTGTCATCAGAAAGGATTATCGTCCTTATTGAGACTGTTCCTATCAGATGCCTGACATTATCGGTGACATAGCAGGTATCTATAGTTTCACTGTCAAGACCCACTCTTCTTATTTTATTTATGGTGTCAGCGATGGTCATATCAGAACGCAGGCTGATGAACTCTGTCGTCATGATACTTCCGGCAGAATCCTCCGGATACCGGAGTATCTCATTTATCATCATGCGGTCTTCAGCCGTCGAGTTGTCCAGGATACGCTTGACGACATTCGCAGGCATCTCTTCCAGGATACCTACGATATCATCGATAAACAGTTCATTGGCAACCTCCCGGAGCTCGGTGTCAGTAAAGCTCCTTATGAGCATCTCCTGCTGATCCGGATCCATCTCCACGAAAGTCTCAGCTGCATAATTCTTTGGAATGATCCGGAACAATATGATGGCCTGCTTTTCAGGGATATCTTCAAACAAAGCTGCGATATCATAGGGCTGCATCTCTGATATGATATCTCTTACGGTTTTATACTGCTTCTCCTCCAGAAGTGCGGATATTTTACTGCCGATGGTATCTCTTGCCATTCCAGATCCCTCCTGTCATTGTATTTTCCCAGCCGATCCTTCCGTCTACTGCGGACGGATAAAAGGCAGCCAGTTGTCATGAAGACCAGGATCGATAATAGTATACCATAGAATCAGGATAGCTAATATCATAAAAAGTATTGCTGCGTCGGCACTGATACCGGTCAGCCTCAACCCGCCGATGGTGCTGCTCCTGGACCGGTCAAATTTCCTGATGGCCGAATAAAGTCTGGCTTTCACAGCGCTCCCCGACTCATGAGCATTTTCAGCCAGCACAGTGTATTTGCCTGTCCCGGCCCGCCATAACCGACTGATCCCCTGCACTGCCAGCTTTACCAGGCCTTCAGGCGTTAACCATACAGGGAATTTCCGGTGGAATATCCCGTATCTGAGTCCGACCCAACAGACTAATACACCGATAAGCAGTGTAATGACCATTCCGATGACATCACCGGTGCTCCAAAATGCCAGGTAAGTCAGATCAGCGACAGCCTTATCCACATCTGATGCCCCGACTGCAGGTATTACCGCCGTATTGACAAAGAACTCCGGTGCAATGCCGATACCCACCATAACAACAGCCAGCAGAGCCATGGCCGCATTCATCCCGGGCTGCATTCTGCCGGATACTCTGTCATCACCCGGATTTCTGATAAGAGTGTCATCTGATGGCTTGCCGAGGAACGTCAAATAGTAAAGTTTGGCGAAGGATGCTGCCGTACCGACTCCGGTCAGAACAAACAGCCTCTCTGCCCAAACCAGCCATGGGGAACCGGTCCCGGCAGCCATGCCTGCCGCATGGTGGAGCAATGTCTTGCTGGCATAACCATTCAGTCCGGGCGCACCAGTGATACCCAGAACAGCCAGCAGCATCAGGACCGCTGTCACAGGGAAACGCCGCCAGAGGCCGCCAAGCCTGTAAAGATTCGTCTCTTTCGTACGGATATAGATTATGCCCACACCCAGGAACAATGCAGCTTTGAATAAAGCATGGTTTATAATATGGAATACAGCGCCGGTAAATGCGATATCTCTGGCTGATTCCAGATAAAAGTCGATGCCCAGTCCGAATATTATATAGCCCATCTGACTGATACTGTGATATGCCAGAAGCCGTTTTGCATCACTTTGCAGCAAAGCTGCAGCTACACCGCCCAGCATTGAGCATATTCCTGCCGCTATCAGGACAGGCCCCAGCCATGTGACGCCGTTCCCCGCTTCCCGAACACAGCCTGCAAGCTCAGCCGTCCGTATCAAGCCATAGGCCCCCACCTTGATGAGCAGTCCGGATAAGAGCGCGCTGCCGGGAGTCGGTGCTGCACTGTGGGCATGAGGAAGCCAGATATGGAGCGGTACTGCCCCAGCCTTGACCGCGAACCCTGACACGAGCAGAGCTATGCCCCAGCCAAACATATGCGGATCCGAAGGTGTGGCCGGAACTGCCCCGACCTCCGGCAGTTTACTGGTTGCCACAAATATCAGCACGATCCCCAGGGTCAGCAGAAAACCGGCGGCTATGCTGAAAAACAGGTACAGATTTCCGGATCTGACCGCTTTTTTGTACCCCCGGTGTATGACCCAGAAGTATGATGTTACAGCCATAAGTTCGAAAAACAGCAGCATAGTCACCGGATCGCCCGCCAGGAACACACCCTCAACCACAGTCAGCGTCAGCAATGTCCAGACCCCAAAGCTCCGCGGTCTTGCTTCGTGCTCCATATATCCCGGCATATATATGGATACGGCAAACCATATAAATGCTGCCAAAACAACGAACAGGGCAGATATGGGATCAGCGCGCAACACCGGTGCATATGGCCCGTGAAGATGTATTGCGAGCTCAACGGGTCCGCCACCGAATACATTCTTCAGCAGGAACAGTGTCAGCGCCAGCACTGCAGCCGAAGCAACTGATATTATATTTTTGTCCCCTTTCCGCAAGAGGAGCAGAACAGCCGCTCCTGCCAGCGGTACTGCAAGGATCATTACAAGCAACACAGTCTTACCTCCCATCACTGGAAAAACCAGTCTGTTACGGCCTGAACCCCTGGCCAGACTATTCCAGGCAACAGCCCGGTCACAATCGACATCAGGACCAGGAGCAAGGCCGGTACGAACATCAATGCCATCCTTCTGTCTTTCAGAATACGGGACAAGACATTCCCATCATTTCCGTCACCAAAGGCTCCGGAATCTGTACCAGATCGTATCTCCCCGCCCTGTAACGCATCTCCGCCTGTACGATCCGGTGACCTCACTCCACGGAATGCATTCACGACAACGGGTATGAAACAGGCGGCATTGAGGAGACCACTGACGGCAAGTACCGTAGCCAGTGGCCACATACCTCCTGCAACGCTGCCTTTCATCAGATAATACTTGCCCCAGAAGGTATTCAGCGGCAGCATGCCGACCATCCCCAAAGCTGCCACTGCAAAAGCTGCCATCGTGCCGGGCAGTATCCGTCCGATCCCGGCCATCCTGCTGATCCTGGTCTCACCGGTCTTCTCCGTGATTATACCGGCACAGAAAAACAGGGTCATTTTCATCATCGGATAACTGATCATATGCATCAATGCTCCTGCCAGACCCCATGGCTCCAATGTGAAAGCTCCAAGCAGGATATATGAAAGATGGCTGACAGTCTGATAAGCCAGTCTGCGTTTCAGAATGTCCTGCCGCAGGGCGATCAGCACCCCGGCCAAAATGGTGAAGGCTGCAAGCCACGGAAGCACTTTGCTGAAACTCAACTGCCCGATAAGCTCATACCCGAATACGGAATACACGACCCTCAGGATACCAAAAACACCTGAGTAGACCACCGCCACGGCATGCAGCAGAGCGCTGACCGGTGTCGGTGCAGCCATGGCTTCGGGCAGCCAGCGATGCAGCGGCATTATCGCAGCTTTGACACCAAATCCGATGATAAACATCACAAGCAGCCAGCCCAGCACAGGTGAATCACATCCTGCCAGGACTATCCCATCTGCAAAATCCGGATTCCCGACGCAACTGTGAGTAGTAATGATTGCAATGAGGATCGCCCCTGCTCCGGAAAGATTGTACAGGATATATTTACTGCCTGCCCTCACTGCCCCGGAGGTGCGGTCATGGATCACCAGCGGATAGGTGGTGAGGGTGAGCAGTTCATAAAACAAATACAGGGTGACCAGATTGCCTGAAAAAGCAACTCCGACTGTCACACTGAGAGACAGAAGGAAAAAGGCGTAATAAGTGCGCTGCCTTTCTTTCCCCGCCATATATCCGAAAGAATACACCGCCGCGAAAAGCCATAATGTAGAGGCAATCAGTCCAAACACAGCGCCCAGCGGATCAGGATCAAGACTCCACTGCAGTTCTCCGGGCTTCCAGCCGAACCTGACCCTTTCTCCGGCAAATACCAGAAAAGCCACCCGCCAGCAGAAAAAAGCAGCAGATGCAGAGAAAAACAAGGTGATGAAATTGCTCAAACTGTGTCTGTTCCGACCGGTCAGCAACACGAGCAGACCGCCGGCGACTCCGCTTATTAAAGCCAGAATAAGATAAAGCATCAGTATATTCTCCCCCTTTGCCCCTAACGGAGCACCAGCAACTCAGCGGCGGCTCTTTTGGCCAACTCAAGGAGCGGCCCGGGCACGGTCCCCAATACGATTATAGCTACTGTCAGCAGTACCAGCGCAAGCTTCTGCAAAATACCGGGATCCTTCAGTTGTCCATGCTGTACAGGACCCTCCTGCACCTCCGCTGTCTCCCGCTGCACAGCGGCATCCCCTGTTTCCTGTGCCGCAGCTTTTTGCGGTTCCTTCGGTGCCGACTCAAACCAGGCGACCCGGATCACCGGGAAAAGGTAAGTTGCACAAAGCACACTGCCGGCAATGATCACAACTGTCGGCAGGAAACTCCCTGCCTCAATACTTCCGGTGATCAGATACCACTTGCCGATAAAGCCGGAAAACAGCGGTATGCCTATCAGACCCAGACTGGCTGCCGTAAAGGCTGCCATCGTTACCGGCATCCTTCGGCCGACACCGGCCAGTTCACTGATTTTCCTCTTCTTCGTGGCAGAAATCATAGCGCCCGCTGATAAGAACAGAGTCGATTTTATCACCGCATGACTGGCGAGATAGAATAATGCGCCCGCCAATCCGTCTTTATTCATAAGCCCAAAGCCCAGGAAAATGTAGCCTGCCTGACCAACGGTCGAAAATGCCAGCCGCCGTTTCAGATCGTCCTGAGGAATAGCCATCACCGATCCTGCAATGATCGCGATCATACCCGCCAGCACCAGTAACCTGTCCATGGCGAATTCCTTAATCAAGCCTGGTCCGAAAACACTGTAAAAAAACTTCAAAAGGCAGATCATATATCCCTTTATGGCCAGCCCGGATAAAATGGCACTGGCCGGAGACGGTGCGGAGGAATGCGCATCCGGTAGCCAGACATGCAACGGAAAAAGTGCTGATTTGACAGCGAACCCGACAAAAACAAGACTCATGGCCATCCAAACTACATGCCGTTTTGTCTGCCAGATTTCATTCAGTGCCTGCGAAGCAAATCCCATATTCAGATGTCCGGTAATCGTATATATGAAGCCGATCCCGCACAACACCAGGGCAGAGCCCAAAGTCGCCAGCATGAGATATGTGAACGCGGCTTCTGCAGCCCGCGGATGTCTGCGGGAGCTTACTAAACCGCAGCAACTCAGTGTGGCTACTTCAACCAGAACATAAGTGTTGAAAATGTCATTGGTCAATGCCATTCCCGCAAGGGCTCCGACCAGAAGCAGGAACAGTGTATAAAAGCGTGCTGTCCGCTGCTTGCCTCCCACCTCATGTGTGAGGTTGCCGACAGCAAACAATGACACCGGCAAACTGACACCCATCACGACCAGCAGGAAAGATGCTGCCAGATTGCCCACTGTAAGCTCAATACCCCACGGAGCCGGCCAGCCGCCCATTTGATAGATCCAGGTGCCGCTGTTCCGGTCAAGTACGATATGAGCCAGAAACAAAGCACCTGCCAGCCCCAGCACCCCGACAAATATAACCATACCTTCTGCCAGTCGTATCCGACGGGCAAATACGGGGAGGACTATAGCAATGAACAGAGGTGCAATGACAACAAACACAGGGAGGTTAAATTTGATTGCTTCTGTCATTTTTGTCACCCCGTTTCCCATTTGAGCGATCCGGATGCCTGTAGTTATCCCTTCCGGCCTGGTCAGCTGCTTTTAACGCAGAATTCCTCATCTGAGCAATCTGCCGGGCATCAGCAGTGCCATATTCTCTGTACAGCCTGATTATCAGTGACAGTGCGAAAGCCGTGACACTCACGCTGACAACTATGCCAGTCAGCATCAAAGCCGATGGCAGCGGATTTATATATACGGCCTCCGGTTTCGAGGTGTCCAGGATCGGATCAGTACCTCCCCTGATATTCCCGGCAGCAATAAACAAAATAAAGACAGCACTTTCCATGATATTTATCCCGAGCAGCTTTTTGAACAGGTTGGACCGGGTAAGCACAGTCAGCACTCCGATCACGAATAAAATCACAGCAAAGAAATATGGATAATTGACAATCAGTTTTTCCAGCAATATTCTCACTCTTCATCCTCCATCAAGGTAAAGAATATGGTGATCATGGTACTTGCTACCCTTATGCCGACTCCCAGACCTATATAGGAAATGAGCCCTGACGAAAAGAGCTCTCCCGGCAGCCCGAGATCTATACCTGCCAGCTTGTTCGCCAGAAATGGCACTCCTTTGAAAATGCCCACCATGCCCATTATCCCGTACCACAATGTACCAAAGCTCTCTGTCCATGTGAGCACGTCTTCGGACAGCTTGGCGCGGCCTTTTTCAATGCCATAGATGGTGGAAAATGCAATAAAGCTGAGACCCACTATGATGCCTCCGGCAAAGGAGCCACCCGGAGAAATATGACCGTGAAAGATCACGTAAAACCCATATACGCAGACAAAAGGCAGGATCAAAGCGGCTACTCGTTTTAAAATAAAATCTCTCATTTTCCGCTCCGCTCCTTTCTTTTATCGGACTTCAGGGTAATCACCACAGCAAGGGCAGCGGTAAACAGTACTATCGTCTCAAACATCGTGTCGTATGCCCTGTAATCCAATACGATGGATGTTACCATGTTCAATGCGCCGGTATCTTCAAGGGCATCATTGATATAGCGCTCAGAAACCTGGTTGTGGACAGGATTGTCCGACATCCCGTATGGTGGGAGTTCTGCCACCGCGATCAGTACACCATAGGCAGCCACAAGAACTGCCAGCAGGATCATAATTTTCCTGATCATCGCGGCTATTCCTCCCTTCTTTTCGTCCGGAAAATGACCACCATCATCATGACTGTGGTGCAGATCCCGGCTGCGGCTTCTGTGATCGCAAGGTCAGGAGTATTCATCAGCAGCCATATGACAACCATGACAAGACTGTATGCTCCGAATACGATCACCGCATGTATCAGATTCTTTATAAAATACATGGCCAGTGACGCCACTACCAGTATGGACATAAGCGCTATCAGCCAGTAGTCGGCAGCAATAAAATCCATAGGCTTACCCCTTCCTCAGCTTTGTCTCTTTAGTTGGCTGCACGCCGTGGATCAATCCGGCTTTGGCCACCAGGTGTGTCATGGTTGTATTTATCAGCCAGAACAGCAGCATTATGACGATCAGCTTGATCCTCACTGACCATCCGGGACTCAGGAACAATAATCCGAGAACTGCCAATCCCACGCCCAGCGTATCGCCCATTCCGACTGCATGCATCCTGGTGTATGAATCCGGAAATCTGAACAACCCCAGTGTCCCGAGCCCGAAGGCCAGGAACGAACCCAAAAAGCATGCATAAGCTATCCATTTAATCATCCGAAACCACTTCCTCTTTGTCCCCTTCAAATCCTTTCATTCCGGGCAGTCTCAACTGCCAGTCGCCGGGAGTGAGTACCCTCAGGATCCAAAGCCCTCCTGCGAATCCGCACATCATATAAACGACTGATATATCTATCAGACCATATTCATATTTGGTAAAAGCAATCAGCAAAATAACAACACTTATCTTACTCGTGATGGCGTTGATCGAAATGAGCCTGTCGATCACTGTCGGTCCGATAATCGCCCGTACAAGCACCACGAGGATCAGAACCGTCAATCCTGCCAGCATCCACAGCATGAGTTACACCCCTTTGATCTTCTGTTTCCGGTGGTTTCATCTCCGGTTGGACCGACACCGGTACCTTTGCTTCCGTTTCTCTTGTCTCCAGCCTCCTTATCTTATCTATGAGGCGCCAGTACAGCAAATCAATCCCCGTTTTTTCCGTAAGGGCATGGACGATGAACCAGCCTGTTTCCGGGTCGATATCCACTGTGATGGTGCCCGGTGTTATAGTAATACAGGTGGCAAGGAGTATCCTGCCCCAGTGACTGTTGAGTCCCGGGTCCAATACCATGAACACAGGCTTCACTGAGTGCCGGGAGAACAGTAATGTTCTGGCTACTGCAATATTCGCCTGGATCACGTATACTATGAGCAAAACCAGGTAATGGCCCAGACGCAGCAATTCCCGGGCAGACGGCACCTCAGGCAGTCTGGGAACAAGGTCATGCCAGAACCATGCAGTCAGGCCGGCTATGAGCACTCCAGCCAGAACATGCTGCAGGTCAGCTTCTGATGAAATCACAAGCCAAAAGGCAAACAATATCACAAAGAGAGCGAATGATCGCCTGCGCAAGACAATCCCCCTTATCCCAAAACAGCGGCGGTACCGCCGTCGCTTTATCACAATCTGCAACAGCAAACTCAGATCTGAACTGCAATGTCAGATCCGCCTTTTATTACTCTGCCCTTTTCTCCACAAAGGCATGAAAGACCTTAAGCAAAATCTGGCCACACGAAAGAGCATGATTTTTCCATGCAAAAAAGCGCATGCTGAGTCCTGCTGACTGCAACACAACGCTCCTGGACCACTCCTACGGGGTTAGCTGACGGATTCGGACGCCCAAGTCGCCCTACCTGCCTGGCAGGATTCACCCCAATGATGGGTCCCCCGTTTCTTTATAGAATTCGGAGATGACTTGTTTGCTTGATATGCTCATCAAACAACATGACTATTATAGCACAAGAGCCGTATATGTAAAGATTTTTCTCACAAGGGCACAAAGCTCACCTTTAGTGCATTAAATATCTTTTTGTGATATAATAAATGCAGAAACAGGAAAGTGAGGTGATGAAATGAAGATCTACAAGCTCATGAAGAAAAACTTCATGACGATACGTCCGGAGGAGACTATCGAGGATGCACTGCAAAAAATGAGTGATATGAAAATAAACGGCGCACCTGTGGTGGATAAAGACGACAAGCTGGTCGGCATGATCGTCAAGGCCGATATATACAGATTTCTGATTACACCCGGTCATATCGACCAATGTCCTGTCGAATGGGTCATGTCAAAAGATGTGATCACAGCATCGATAAACGAAGAAGTCCTCACCGTTGCCAGAAGGCTCAGAGAAAACAACATCATCGCGATGCCCGTACTGGACGGCGATATAGTAAGAGGCGTCATCAGCATAGAAGACATCCTGGATTTCTATATAAATTAAAGATGCCAGACACGACACATGTATAC
>DGEE01000118.1:0-3413 GCA_002385815.1 Hungateiclostridiaceae bacterium UBA3934 | reverse complement strand
TTCTCAGCCTTCAATCCGGGCGCTTTCAGCAGAGCAATTATAGCAAAACCTACGACTGCTGCGGCCGCAGCGATCACAAATGCCGTGGTGAATGCTTTGGCAGCACTGAAGTATGCCACGACATATGATGAAACCACTGCACCTATGCCGAATCCGAGGAGGATCATACCGTAGATCGTTGCAACGTTTTTAGTTCCCCAGAAATCGGCGGTCAATGCCGGGAATACACCGAGGAAGCCACCGTACGAGAACCCGATGACCGCTATGAATGCGAGCATCAGATAGGCCTTCGTGAAAGAAACTCCGACGATGGAAAGAGCCGCAATAACAAGAAGTATCAGCAACACTTTCTTCCTGCCCAGTTTATCTGAGATACCAGCCCAGAAAAGGCGCCCGAAGGAGTTGAACCCTGTAATGATCATCACTCCGGCAACAGCAGCTTCGTTTGTCAGCCCGCTGTCCGGCTGCAGGCCGAGGATCTTTGCCATGGGTATCATCATCGATCCGGCTGCTGTAGCACACATAAACGCAAAGGTCACCATATAAAACTGGGGTGTTTTCAGGGCTTCAGACGGTGTGAAGCTTTGCCGGATCACACCTTCCTTTGGCGTTGGCGGTGTCCAGCCTTCGGGCTTATAGCCTTCCGGAGGATTGATGATGAAAAACGATCCTGCCACGTTTACGATGAAAAACACGACCCCCAGTATGGAAAATGTATTCAGGACGCCATATGTCTCGATCAGCATTTCGGCAACAGGCGTGAACACAAGTCCGCCGAATCCGAGGGCTGAAACGATTATTCCGGTCACCAGGCCCCTTTTATCCGGAAACCATTTCTGGCAGCAGGCAATCGTAGTCGTATATGCCAGACCCATGCCGATACCGCCCAATATGCCGTATGTAAGCCAGAGCAGCCACGGTGTGGTCTCTGTGATGAATCTGACCAAAAAGAATCCAGACCCGAGTACAATACCGGCGGCCACTACTACCAGCCCCGGTTTCATTTTTTCCTGCAATTTGCCTCCTATGGTGCTTCCTACTGTCAGAAGCCCCAGCAGCAGCGAATAAGCCAGTGTGCCATGAGATGCAGGCCAGTTGAACAGGGCATCGGGTGTTGATGGACTGATGATCAGGTATGACTGGAAAACACTCCAGATATACGCAGTGCCCAGGCATAGCTGAATAGCTATACTTGCCACAACGGGTATCCAACGGTTGAATTTCGGAATAGCAACAGAACTATTATTCATTGGATCAGACGCATCCTTTCACTTGAAGATTTGAACGCTTTACGGCCGCACAGTTGCAGCTGTTTCTGCTTCTGATAGACAATGCCGTTTGACCAAATAATACTGCAATTTCGTCTGATTATCAACGGAATTGCAATAAAAGTAAAAAAGCACAAAAATGATGTGTCCATGAGGGCAATAAACGTTAGAATACCTGTATGCATTGACCTGTTCCTGACGACTAAAGCAAGTAATAAACAAATAAGTGTCAAGTCAGGCATGACACCCGGACACTGATATGTAAAAAACTCCGGCATCTGCAGGCACAGATGCCGGAAGGGTTTTCAGCTTCATATGAGCAGGGTATATATAATGCACATGCTTACCTGGTCTGGCGTTCATAAATGCTGCGAACGTTTAGCTGTCGAATCTGGCACTCAGAAATGCTGCGAACTCTTCGCCAACCTCGTATCTGCTGATGAAGCCGATGTTCCTGTAATACACCGAATCATAATATATGCCGTTTTTATTATATATCCTGATGGTTATGGGGTTGCCCAGAGCATTACCCACCGAACCTGCACTGCCCTGTACTGATCCTGACACCCCACTGCCGGTATCCATCATCGTGCTGCGGGATGGGCTGGCTGCTGTCTGATTCCTGTTCGAAACCGGAGTATCTGCGGGCACCGGATGTGCTATAACAGTATCGTCTGCTGCCAGGGGCATATCCACAGCAGGATCCGGTATTGCCGGAGCGGTCGGAGCGATTTCCATCGGCATGTCTGATCCGAAGCCGATTTCCCCGTTTCCGGTGTGGTCCGGAGATGTCATGACAGGCTCGGCAGTCTCCGTCGGAAATGCAATATCCGGCCTGGTCATGTCAGGTCCCGCCATATCGACCTCAATGTCGTATTTGCCTGAAGCCGCACCACTGAAGTTGAACAATCTGTCAAAATATTTGTCGCTGTTGTTCTTCAGCGCGGAATAAAATCCATAGAATTGTGTAATATCAGCTCTGTCAGTTATTTCACCCCTGATATCCGTGATGCCCTGCAGCTTACTCTGCTCCGAATGGCCGATAAACACGACCCTTCCGATATCCTCCGCACTGGTGATCCCGTAAAGTTTCAGATATTCAACTGCATCCTCATCCTGGTTGTTGTTGTAGCTTTCAAAGACAAAAAACCGGAAAAGCTGGTATCCATCATCGTTTTTTACCGCAATGACAGCATCGCATCCGGCGGGAATATATCTGAAGACTTCCCTGCCCAACAGGCTTTTGTCCGGGCTCACCGTGATATCAGTGATTTTTTCGCCGATATCAGCCTCATTTACCGCAGCAGGCAGCCCAAAACCGCTTCTCAGATCATCTGACAACAGGACATAATGCCTGTCGCCGATCCGGAACTGGTTCAGTACCTGTGCAGCTGCATCTTCTCTCAGCATATCGTTGCTGACATAACCCTGGCCCTTACCCGGCTGCATACCCTTGCCGCTCCACAGACCGCTGTACATCAGCACGCCTGCTGCCACCACGACAGTCAGCGCAAAGGCGGGGATCGCTTTTCTGAAATGCACCCTGCGGCCTGCATGCCCGCTGCGGCTTTCATCCTTCTCTCCTGCCATCTGCAAAATATTGTCCAGCATCCTCTTCTTCGCCGATTCGTCTGGCCTGATCATATCGAAAGATTTCATCAAATCCTCTTTATTCATTTAAAATCACCTTCCATTTCCATTTTCAAAAGCCTCCTGCCGGTATGGAGATAACCTCTGACCGTGGACTGGTTCTTTTTCAGGATCTCTGCTATTTCCACAGTGGAATAGCCTTCATAGTAATACAGATACACGGCAGTCTTTATTCTGGAGGGAAGTGCCATTACCTTGTCAAGGCTGCTGTCAATGCTGAAATCCTGGTCAACCGCCGTTTCCTTCGCCTGATCGATGCTTACTGTCTTTGACCACCAGTGTCTGAAGTGATCCTTGCACAAATTTGAGGCGGTTCTTATAAGCCATGCCTTCTCATGCTCCACACTCTCAAAAACCGTCCTGTCCCTCATTAGCCTGATAAAAGTGTTCTGCACCATATCCTCTGTATCGGGTACATTTTTCATAAACATGAAGCAGACACGGTAAACAGTATCCACATGGCGGTTATAGATTTCCAGCAGCTCTTCATTCGTA
>DGEE01000070.1:9952-15508 GCA_002385815.1 Hungateiclostridiaceae bacterium UBA3934 | reverse complement strand
GAAGAAGAATAATTAAATAAAAAATATACCGTTCATTTTGGCAAATGTGCAAATAAAAAAAGGGCTTCCGCCCTTTTTTACAGTATGATGCATATCAGACCACCGCTGCCCTCGTTGATGATCCTCTGCAGCGTCTCCTGAAGCTTTTGCTGGGCGTCCTCCGGCATCCTCAGAAGCTTGTTGTGCAGTCCTTCGCTCACCAGCTCATGCAGGGATTTCCCGAATATATTCGATTCCCAGATCTTGCCCGGTTCGTTCTCGAACTCTTTGAGCAAATAGTTGACCAGTTCCTCTGACTGCTTTTCCGTGCCCACCAGGGGAGCTATCTCTGTTTCGATATCGGCTCTTATCATATGTATGGACGGAGCGCTGGCTTTCAGCTTGACACCGAACCTGTTGCCCTGCTTTATGATCTCAGGCTCATCCAGCGTCATCTCCTCCATCTGCGGGGTCACGACCCCGTAGCCCTTCACTTTTACTTCATGCAGTGCATATTCGACCCTTTCATATTCTCTCCGGACCCTTGCAAGCTCCTTCATCATTCCCATCAGCATATGCTCGCCATCGATCCTCAGGCCGGTGATGTCGCTGAGGACACTGTAAAACAGGTCCTCCGGGGTCTGTATATCCAGGAGTATATTGCCCGATCCCGCATCTATTTCCACCAGATCGGCCCTTCCGATGAATTCATATTCTAAAAATCTTTCCAGAGAGTCTCTTGCCTCGCGAATCTTTTGGACTCCGTCAAATACACTCCTTATAGCCTGGAGCATATCGATCCGCAGCCAGTGATCCTGCTCCAGAGCCTCTACCCATCCCGGTATGTTGATCCCGATCTCACGTACGGGGAACTCATAAAGGATCCGCTCCATTATCGCAGCTATATCTTCATTTTGCATCTGGGCGCAATTCACACTGATAACCGGCACCTCATATTTTTCCGCCAGCTCAAGCCTCAGCTCCTCAGTTTCCGGATCATCAGGCCTCACTGAATTGAGCACGATCACGAAAGGCTTGTTTATTTCTTTCAACTCATTTACGACGCGCTTTTCTGCCTCGACATAATCTTCCCTGTCGATATCGGTTATAGTCCCGTCACAGGTCACTAAAAGTCCGATTGTCGAGTGATCATTTATGACTTTTTTAGTCCCCAGTTCTGCCGCCTGCTCAAAAGGTATCTGATAATCGAACCAGGGGGTCGAAACCATCCTGGGTGCGTTATTCTCCAGATAACCCAATGCCCCTTTTACCAGGTAGCCTACGCAGTCCACCATCCTGACCTTCAGCTTCAATGCTTCATCCAGCGTTATTTCCACTGCCTCATTGGGCACGAATTTGGGCTCCGTGGTCATGATCGTGCGTCCGGTGGCACTTTGCGGCAGTTCATCCTTGGCTCTTTCACGGCTGTACACATTTTCTATGTTCGGTATGACAAGCAAATCCATGAACCTCTTGATCAAGGTGGATTTCCCTGTCCTGACAGGACCAACGACACCTATATAAATATCTCCCTGAGTCCTTTCAGCAATCTGCTGGTATATATCATATCTTTCCACCCGACAACCCCCCTAATTTATGGATATAAAAGCACGGGATTCACAATTAATATATGTCCGTAAAATCCTATTATTACTAAAAGAAGGGGTTTGTTCCGTTTATTTCGGGCGGTCAGCCTATATTTTCATGATCATGAGAAAATATGCAGGATGCTGGCGGCCATGGAGGTTTTCATTTATTTGACGGGTGCAAATACCTTGAGCCTTCGATGCAGAAATTCTATATCTATCGGCAATCCTTTCCATTCCTCGCCATCAATGCTCAGATTGAAGTCGCTGTCACCCTCGATCCGGCATTTGCTCGTCCTTAGCCACATCACATTCCTGTCATTTACGAAATCATTGTGCAGTACCTTGAAAAAGAGGGCCGCCATCTCGACATGCAGGCAGTTTCTGACCAGCAATATATCCATGCATCCGTCTGACAGATCCGCTTCCTCCACGAGATTCCAAAATCCTGCTGCATGTCTTCCGTTCAGGATCAGAAACAGCAGAAATTCGCCCTCCACCACTTCTTCATCAGTGGTCAGCTTCAGTCTGACAGGCTTCAGATTTGCCAGCTCTCCCAGTGCTGTCAGATAGTATGCCAGCGGACCGAATCTCTTTTTCAGTTCACTGTCGGTGCTGTAGGACACGTCAACGAAATTGCCTCCCGCACAGGTATTGAGGCAGTACTTCTCCCCATTGATCAGACCTGTGTCGATTTCCATTACATTGCCGGAAAAAACTATATCAAGACACTTTTTCATATCGGTCGGTATGTTCAGACTCCGTGCGAAATCATTGCATGTCCCCGCCGGTATGACCCCGACAGGGATATCGATATTGTTGTCGAGAAGAATGGAAGCGATCGAATTGACCGTTCCATCCCCTCCGGACACGACAACATAATCAAAATCCTCTTCCTTCAAAATCATTTCCAGTTCAGGGGAGTTATCCCTGTCCAATCTGAAAGGGACAGGCAGGGTACCGTTCCCTATGAAACGACTGACGATATAATCCAGTTCCTTCGGTACATTTCTGTTCCCGGACAGCGGGTTGTATACGAACAGTGCCTTTTTCATAGTGCAGCCTCCGTTACAGTACTTTGAATCACATTTATCTTACGTTATTTTATATCTCAAATCAATCGTCACGGTCTTATCATGCACGACAACGGATCTGACAGCCACCAATGCCATCTCATTTGTCAGTTCGTTCCTTTCAAGTCTGCCTCTGATGTTTTCCATCAACAGGCTGACATCAGATGACCGAGTATATTCTTGTCTCAGCTTCTCCTGTTCACTTTCCAGTGCCTCCATATGCTTTTCCAGTTGCCGGTTCATCCTGTCAAACAGGTCGCCGGAGATCCGTCCAACCAGCCTGTCCTTGTAAAGCAGTTCCTGCCGCCGGCGCAAGCTCTCGATCTGATCGCTTATATCACGGAGCACATGGCTATGTTCATCAGCCAGAGGATCATAAAGGCCTTCACCCGCTTCCGCCGACTCATACTCCTGCCTGAACAGGACCATCAGCTCACTGCAGATATGTTCGATGATCTCCTTCTCATATATGAAATGGCTGGTACAGGCGTCCCTTCCGTTTCTGCAGTAATTTCCGCAAATATACGCGATCCCCCGGCTCCGTTTGCGGGCATACATGGCGCTTCCACAGTCACCACAGAATATGATGCTGCTGAGTATATGCCGCTTCCGCCCCTGCACTTTCCTGCCCCCGGCCCTGCTTTGCCTCAACGCCTGTACTTCATCGAACATCTTTCTGGGTATCAGTGCATCATGAGTGCCCTCCGTGATGACCCATCTGCTCTCAGGAAGCCGCCTGGTCTTTTTGCTTTTGAAACTCACCTTTTCGCTTACTCCCTGGACGGTATCACCTATATATACGCGGGAACACAGTATACGTCTGACGGTTATCCTGTTCCAGCCTTTATTCCTGGGTGAGCTGTATCCCTTCTCTTCAAGATATTTTGATATGGCGGTGTAGCCCATACCTGAAAGATACAGTTTATATATAAGTCTGACGATATGAGCCTCTGACTCATCAATGACCAGTCTGTTTTTTTCGATGCCGGATTTCCTGTAACCAAAGGGAGCCTTCCCCAGGTATTCACCTCTTTGGATCTTGAATCTGAGACTGGAGCGGATTTTTCTTGATATGTCCCTTATATACCTCTCATTCACCCAGGTTTCAATGCCGACCATATCATTGTCCACCAGACTGTCAAACCGGCCATCGGCAGTCAGGACCCTGACACCGTACTCCTCAAAAAAATCTATGAGCTGCAGAGTCCCAGCATTATTCCTGCCAAGCCGGGACAGATCTTTTATCAATATTACGTCGATCATACCTCTGAGTATATCTTCCTTCATCCTGTCCAGTCCCGGCCTTTGGATCGCAGAACCTGAAACATTGTCATCCATGTAGACCGCGAACACTTTCCCGAGCTTGTTTGCCGCCACATGGTCCACCAGCATGTCACGCTGGTTTTCAATGGATTCGAAATTCTCTCCGTTGTCATCCCTGCTTACCCTGACATAAATCGCTACCCTGTTCATTTTCACAGACTGCCTCATCTCCCTGACACCCCTCAGTCCTGCTCCCCTCCATTGGCTGCTTTCCACTGTCGCTTGCCGCGAGCTTAAGCAGCCTGCGGATGATCCCGCCTGCGCTGACTTCTCCGGAATACCTGATGATGACTTCCCTTCCCCCTGTATATTTTTTCCCCAACGGCTCCTCCGACATACCACGATCGTTGCCCTGGTATATATATATTTCAGGTGTTTTGTCCTTTATCAGGATTATTTCATCACAGGCATGTGCTGATATACAGAAAAAAGGAGCGTGCCGAAAAAGACAGCTCCTGTTGTCGGTGTACCGTTCATGCCTCTTTGAAAAAACTCCTCAGCTCATACAGTCCCCACCTGCACTGAAGATATTTGCCCGAAAGCGCTTTGTCCAGTATTGCTTCATGCAAACACACACGGGATGCAAATGTGCTTTTGTCAATATGCCTGAATGCTCCGGATCCTTTTCTGAAAAATTCTCTCCTCAGTTCACAGATTTCCCTGGCAATGTTGAATATGATATCTTCACGCTGCTCCAAACACTTTATCAGCCATATCGCTTTGTTCAGCCATTCGCTGACATATTCGCCCTTCGGAGCACCATTGCGGGACAGCCCGGAAAGATACTTTTCGGATATACAGATATTCGGGAATGCATCTGTGTTAAAAATAACCATGAGCTCCTCATTCAAATCCCGGATTATAACATCCGGCAATGTCCGGCTGATTATATCATTGCATCGATAATTCCGGCCGGGTTTAGGCTCAAGGCTCCTTATTTTCAGGAAGAGCTCTTCTGTCCGGTCAACGGTCATACCCGTGGCATTGGCAACAAATTCGGCATCATTTTTTGCAACAGCATCAAGAAACCATTCGACGATCAGCTCCGCTTCGGCATCGCGTCTGTCAAGCTGCCGCAGTTGTATCAGCAGACACTCTTTAAGATTCCTGGCGAAAATTCCCGGCGGTTCGAAGGACTGAAGTCTTTCCAGCACCTCCAGCACCCTGCTTTCAGGAACACCGAGACAAGCTGCTGCTTCAGCAGTGTCTGCCTTCATGTAGCCATTTCTGTCTGTGTTGTCAATGAGATATTCACCTATCATATGGCTTGTTTTATCTGTACAGAGAGCCTCCAGCTGGATCAGAAGATGCTGCTTCAGTGTAAGGATCATTTCCGGCTTTTCGGCCACAGGATCGACAGTATCGGTATATTGGTAAAAATCGGCGGGATCATTTGTTTCAATACCGGCTGCTGTGCATTGCAATGTCTCAGCCGATGCTTCTTCCAGTACAGGATTTGTATCCAGTTGATTATCCACGTATTGAAAGAGTTCCTGTGAATCCATTTCAAGTATTTCGATCGCCTGTTTCAGCTGTGGTGTCAGTAAAAGCTTTTGTGAACGTATGAGATCGAGATCGATGGCGAATTCCATGCA
>DGEE01000070.1:0-9758 GCA_002385815.1 Hungateiclostridiaceae bacterium UBA3934 | reverse complement strand
GCCACCTCAAAAAAAAGGTTATATAGTATTATATAACCTCAGAAGTACCTTTAGTAATGCAGCCAGGCTATAAAAGCAAAATACGGGAAGTCCTACTGCAGTGTAAAAAACTTCATTAACATCATCAAGACCAGATTCAATATCGCCATTATGATGTACAGAACCATCACTGCTGCAATCGGCCAGTGTGACAACACTGTCTTCACATCTTTTCCCGGCCTCGAGACAGGCTGGACGATCCGGGTCTTGCCTTCAGTAATCTGCTTAAATAAAAACAACAGCACTGCGGCAACAGCAAGTGCAGGAACGCCAATGGTAATAATCCCGAGCAACTCCTGCCAGCTCAATGACAGACTTTCAACTGAAGACGGATCGCCCCACAGGTACTGGATTACAACAACGATCGCATTATTGAGAAAATGAGCCAGTATACCGGCAAAAATCGAATCAGTCCTTATCACATAATAGCCAAATACCGCACCCAGAAAGATCGGTCCCAGGAGATTCATGATATCGAAATGGAACAGCCCGAAAAGTATAGCAACGATTACTACTGCTCTGTATGAACCGCGCCTTTCATAAGCTGTCAAAAGAAAACCACGGTGCATCAATTCCTCGCATACCCCCGGCATCACTCCTGTGATCAGTACAGCTACAGCCAGTTCCCCGGGAGTTTTGGGTACAGGCAGGGATTGCGGCGGCAGGTCAGCTATGAACTGCAAACCATACACAACGAAGTTGTTCAGCATAGTCGCTGCCAGAAACAACGGCACAGACAGCAAAGTTATGAATAATGCGGGAGCGAGTCCCAGTTTTTTGATCCTGAAGGTCTCCCTGATGTCGATTTTCCTGGCGAAACAGTAAATCAGAACAAAAGAAGCGACAAGCACTTCATTTATTATGATAATGGTATATATGTTATCATACAATACCTCTCCAAGAAAGAACCCTGCGATAAACTGATATGCCAGAAATACGACTGTAAAAGCAAAAAAAAGTTTGTTTGCACCTGTCAATGTCAGTTTGTTTTTCATCAGTTCAGACCTCTCTTAACAATGATTGATGTTATTCTGTGTTACCGCATGTCTCTGCCATGTTGACAGAAGCACGTCATTTGCTTTGCCCGGAACATTTTGGGCAATATATAGTTCTTTCCTCCGTAACTATCATATCCAGCCTGAAATCATGCTGTTCCGCCGGCAACATGTCTGCGATCTGCATCTCAAAAGCAGCACCGACTTTCAGGCAATCCGTCCGCAACAACGGAAGCAGTCTGTCATAATATCCGGCACCATAACCGATCCTGTTCCCAGATGTATCAAACGCAATACCGGGTACCACAGCGAGGTCTGGTTCATGGGGTTCCAGCAACCGTGTTTTCAAAGGATCGGGTTCGAGTATCCCCTTGAAACCCGGCACTGTATCCTCCACAGGATCCTTTACTGTATATACTCCCAGTCTGCGGCCGCCTCCTTCTGTTTTTTCCACCCGGGGAAGCGCCACTGTTTTACCGTCTTCGATGCATCCATATACGAACGCCCCGGTATCCGCTTCATTTCCTGCAGACATATATGCCAGTATAATATCTGCTTTTTTATACTGTTCCAGCGAACATACCCGCTCAAACAGCAAGGCACTTTTCTCTCTAACCTCTTCTCTGCTGAGACGGCTGCGTCTCTCCAGATAAAATTCGCGAAACTCCTTTTTTGTTTTCATGCTGCCTCCAGCGTTATAAAACCGGAAATCTCTCTTCCGGCGGCGTGGATGTCTTCGCCGGTCAGATCTGCGTCATCGTGCAAAGAGCACATCCTTCAGCGGCTGCAGTATATATGCAGAGAGGAGATACAAAAACACCAGCGTTGATGCACTCCCCAAAGCAGTCAGGGCGCGGAGCCTCCGTCTGCTTCCGGTGATCGTCCTGCATACCAGTGTATAGATGATCCTTGATATCAGAGCCAAAAGCCCCGCCACATATATGAAGCCTGCAGCAAAATAGGGCACAAGCCCATGCAAAAGCAATACGCAGATCAGTATCCCTGTCGTGTACACGATCATCAATTCCGACCATTTCTTCAGCACCGGCACATTATTCGGCCCACTGGAACTGAAATTGGCCGCCGGCACAAGCAGAATGGGGATCGGAAGGCCAAAAAACAAGCCCGTAAACAGTCTTGCTATGTTATTTGTCTCTATCAGACCTGCATATGACAATGCCCCATCGATCATCATAGGGACCATCATCACAGTCATGGCAACTGCCGCTGCAATCCGGGGAGGTCTTTGCGCATTAAGCCTGCGGGTTATGATAAGGTATGCGAACGAAGTGAAGATCCCCGCATAAATCCCCGTATCACGCGCACAAACGGGCAATACCAGGTTTCCTGCCGTCAGCGACCTCTCCGGGAGCTGATGGCATATGAGCGAACCTGCCAGATCGAATATTCCCTTGATAAGGCTGTTCATCTCAATAATATGGAAGACTCTGACCGATAAGTCCCAATATAAAACAGCCCAGACACGACAAAACGAACATAACGATATTTGCAACCAGCAATGCCGAACCGAAGGATCGTCTGTCGCTGTCATCATTGGAGCTCATCAGGACGATAGCCGTTATGATGCCTGCAAGCTGGCCTATGCCCGGCAGTAAAGTGAAAATCATTGTAAGGAACACCTTCATCCCATTTCCCATGGGAGCTTTGCTGCCGCTCTGCATTACAGGCTGATGATTTCTTGGATAGTATGGCCTCTTAACAGCATTGGGATCCTGATACCCTGACTGCCATCTGCCGGGTTCCTGCTGATTTTGTCCTGTCCCCGCATCGTTCTGTTGCATTTGTCCCCGGTCCTGTCCATTGACTTGGTCAGCGCCGGTCTCATCCGTGCCTGCATCATTTTCATGAAAAAGGCTTTGCTGCTCGGTACCGGAAGGGTCAAAAGTGTTGTCGACAGTCACCTCCAGTATGCTGGCGCAGTACGGACAGCGATTTGCGCTTACGGGTATGCTCTCACCGCAGAAATCGCATTTTTTCTGTGCATTATAATTCAAATGTCTGCCTCCTCACCTTGGATTGTTTTAATACCGTTCCTTTACTATTCTCTCAACTATCGGAAAAATCCTTTTTTTTCACGACAGACAGCTTCTAGCCGAACAACATGTTTTCAACATACTTTTCGGTAAAAATCCTCGAAGCTGACAACTCTATATATCTGATCCTGCCTGCGATCTCCTCTGCAATGACTTGCACTTTCCGGGAAAGCAGGCATTCAGAAGCGCCTGAACCAGACGCGTTGCCAATGGCCTCCACTCTGTCTGCCAGTTGTCGCGGCAACAGACCTATCCTTGCTGCACTTTGGATATGTATCGTGCTGCCGAAGCCACCTGCCAGATAAACCTTTTCTATGTCGCCATAGCTGATGCCCGCTGTGCTGATGAGAGTTTCAATTCCGGCAGCAACAGCGGCTTTTGCATTCTGGATCTCTCGAATATCTTTTTGTGTTATGGTTATCGGCTCGTCACCAACGGTTTCCTGTGCCGGAACCAGCACAAACGACTTCATGCCGTCTGTCTCAGTGAACCTGGATCTGATTTCATACGGCAGTCCGGCAGCCCCGCTGTTTTCAGCAAGGGCTCCTGTTTCATCGATGGCTCCGGCATCAAGAAGCGCAGCGATGGCGTCGACTGTTCCGGAACCGCAAATGCCTTTTGCCGCTGTGCCCCCTATCACGGTGTATTTAAATCCCGGCAATGTGAATGAATCGACAGCACCGGTCACTCCGCCCATACCAAACCGAATGTTTGCTCCTTCAAAGGCTGGGCCTGCTGCCGTTGAACAAGCCATGAGCCCATCCCTTCCTCCCAGCACGATCTCGCCATTGGTACCGATGTCCACCAGCAGTGAAATCCCGCTGCTGTCATGCATACCGCTGGCTATTACGGCTGAGACCGTATCAGCCCCGATATATGCAGATACACAGGGAAGTATCAGGCAATAACCGTTGTCATTGACAGTGATACCCAGTTCTGCAGCACTCATATGGACGGCTCTGCATGTGACTGGTATGAAAGGAGACACAGCGATGCCCGATGCATCAAAACCGGCCAGGAAATGCAGCATGGTCGTGTTGCCGCTGAACACGGCGGCATATATGTCTCCCTGATCAATTCCTGCTTCATCAGCAAGCTGTTTTATCAGATCATTGATGCCTTCAGCTATAATCTTCCTCATTTCATCAGCAGCCTGCTGAGATTTTTTTGCATAGTCTATCCGTGAAATGACGTCCGCGCCGAATTTGCGCTGAGGATTCATCATCGACCTGACATTAAGCAGTTCCCCGCTGCTCAGGTCATACAGGTAAGCGGCTACAGTAGTCGTACCTATATCAAGTGCCGTACCGTACAGCGCCGGTGTGGTATCTTCCGCTTCCACAGAAATAAGATTGTTTCCGGCTTCAACCAAAGTGATCCTGTATCCCGAACGCCTGAGCACATCTGGCAGCCCTTTCAGCAACCTGGTCCCAACTCCCCTGCCAGCCAGATCCATGATGGCTGTACCGTTATCTGTGCCGGACATACCGGCAACTGCCAGGACTCTTTCCAGGTCAGGTCTCTGATCCTCCAGTGACGGAGGTGACAGTTCAACGAATCTTTTCCTGACCAGCGGGTCCAGAACGACTCTCTTCCTGGTGCCGGCTGTTATTATCGATGCCTGCTCCCGTAAGTCGTCAACATAGACCCTCATATCAGAATCAATATTTAATCTGCAGGCTAATCTGAAGCCTTTCCCGGCCTTTACTCCCAAAAGCCGTCTCTCCTCTTCAGAAGGCCCTGCAATATCACTATCGACCCTGACACTGCATTTCCCGCAGGTGCCTTTACCACCACACGGCGTATAAAGCAGTATGCCCATATCCTTCAGCACATCCAGCAGATTGGTTCCACTGGCTGCCATAATGGTGTGGACATCTCCATTCGTATGTACCTCGATCCTGTATTCCATCGTAGCCTCCAAAACAGACCGTATCAGACCTGAACGTCTTTTCCGTCCTCAGCCTCCTTTTGGGCTTCATCCTGTTTTCTGCCGCATTTATAACAGTACTCCATTTCCATGTCCAGCACAGTAAAACAATTGGGGCAAGCCTTCGCATTCCTCAGTTCAAGTATTTTTTCCTTCATCTCAGCTATGGACGCGATTATTTCATCTATCGCTATACATTTTCTCAGCAGTTCTTCGCTGACGGGTTTACCCTCTGCATAATCCTCGTAAAGCTGTTTGCCTATCTCTGTGTATATTTTTTTGATCTTTTCCTCTTCGACATTGATGCTCAGATTGAGCTTCGTGACTTCTACCACACTGCCTGATATCTTTGCAGCAGCTTTGGCCGTATCAGTCACTTTCCTGGTGATACTGTCGAGTACCGACAATTCCATCTCTCCTTTCAGAGCTTACTGATACGCGGTTTTCTGCACGGACAAAGGTGGGATTTTACCGCCTCGCTATACTAACTATAATATTCCAATAAGCTTACAAATACAATAACAATATTGCATCCCTGCCGCTGGCAGATACGCATACGGCCCTGTATCATGTTCCTTGACTAATATATAAGTAAATAATATAATCTAAGAAAAAATCAGCGCGAACCTTTTGTTTCCGCTGTGCGAGAGGAGACTGGCAAAATGGCGGGAGTCGTCAGGACGCGATTTGCACCAAGTCCGACAGGTTATATGCATATAGGGAATCTGCGCACTGCTTTGTATGAATACCTTATAGCCAGAAGGCACGGCGGCAGATTCATTCTGAGGATAGAAGATACTGATCAGGAAAGGTATGTGGAGGGCTCCACCGAAGTTATCTACAAGACGCTCAAAATCGCGGGGCTTGAACACGACGAAGGCCCTGACAAGGGCGGTCCGTATGGTCCGTACATACAGAGCGAGCGCAAAGACCTGTATATGGAGTACGCAAAAAAACTCACAGACCTGGGCCATGCCTATTACTGCTTCTGTTCTAAAGAAAGACTGGCCGGACTGAAGTCAGACTGCGAGCAACAGGGCAAACCATATAAATATGACAGGCACTGTCTGGGGCTCACCGCTGAAGAAATAAACAATAAGCTGGCTGCGGGCATACCCTTTGTGATACGTCAGAAGATGCCCGACACCGGAAGCACCAGCTTCGAGGATGCAGTATACGGGACCATCACAGTCGACAACAAAGAACTGGAGGACCAGATCCTCATAAAATCAGACGGACTTCCCACATACAATTTTGCAAATGTTATAGATGACCATCTGATGGGGATCACCCATGTAGTGAGAGGCAATGAGTACCTTTCCTCAACTCCCAAATACAATCTTCTGTACAAGGCGTTCGGGTGGGATATCCCCGTTTATGTGCATGTATCCACCATCGTTACTCCTGAAGGCCGAAAGATGTCAAAACGGCATGGAGATCCTTCCTTCGAGGATCTGATAAGCCAGGGCTTTCTGGTTGAAGCGGTGATAAACTTCGTAGCACTGCTCGGATGGAGTCCGGGTACGGAACAGGAGATCTTCTCTCTGAAGGAACTGGAGCAGGTATTTGACATACGCGGCATCAGCAAATCCCCGGCCGTTTTCGATATAGCCAAGCTGAGATGGATGAATGGTGAGTACATCAGGAAAATGACTCCCGAGCAATTCCACCAGGCAGCAAGCCCCTATTACAGCAAAACCCTGTCGGAAAAAGGGATCGACACTTTCAGGCTGAGCAGGCTGCTGCAGCCACGGACCGAAGTGTTGACTGAGATCCCCTCAATGATAGATTTCCTTGAGGAGCTTCCTGAATATGATGTCTCACTCTATGTGCACAAAAAGATGAAGACTGACACCGTCAATTCACTGACAAATCTGAAAGCTGTGCTGGCGATCCTTGAAAAAACAGATGCATGGAAAAATGATGTTCTGTATGGTTCACTCACCGAGCTGGCAAAGGAAATGGGCGTAAAAAACAGCCAGATCCTCTGGCCGGTACGAACAGCGCTTTCAGGCAAGGCTGCAACGCCCGGAGGAGCAACGGAACTGGCAGAACTGCTCGGGAAGGATGAATCGATAAAAAGGATCAGGAAGGGCATAGAAAAACTGAGCTGATATATGAACCTGAACGGGAGGTAATAATGATGTCTGAAGACAAGATACGCGATGAATCTAAAATCAACGGCAAAGACAATACACCATCCAACTTCATTTATGATCTGATAGATGAAGATATAAGAAGCGGCAGAGTCAGTAAGGATGACATAATCACACGGTTCCCTCCGGAGCCCAATGGTTATCTGCATATTGGACATGCCAAGGCACTGCTGATCGATTACCTGACTGCCAAAAAGTATAACGGTCGTTTCAATCTGAGGTATGATGATACGAACCCTGTGAAGGAAAGCATAGAATACGCGGAGTCCATACAGGAAGACATCAGATGGCTTGGGATAGGTTGGGATGCACTTTATTACGCTTCGGACTATTTCGACATAATGTATGAATGCGCGGTGAAACTGATCAGGAAAGGTCTTGCATATGTATGTGACCTGAGTGCAGATGAGATCAGAGAATACAGGGGCACGCTGACAACACCGGGGAAGGAAAGCCCGTACAGGAACCGTTCGCCCGAGGAGAATCTTGACTTGTTTGAGCGGATGAAGGCCGGAGAATTCCCCGAAGGCTCCAGAGTGCTCCGCGCAAAAATCGACATGGCTTCACCCAATATGAACATGCGAGATCCTGTTATATACCGCATCATGAAGGTCGAGCATTACCGCGCAGGTAATAAATGGTGCATATATCCCATGTATGATTTCGCGCATCCCATCGAAGATGCCATAGAAAACATAACCCATTCCCTGTGTTCACTGGAATATGAGGACCACAGACCACTTTACGACTGGGTCGTCGACAATGTGGATCTCGGTTCCAAACCGCGCCAGATAGAATTTGCGCGACTGAACCTGTCCTATACGGTGATGAGCAAGAGAAAGCTGCTTCAACTGGTGAACAATGATCTCGTCACTGGCTGGGATGATCCGAGGATGCCCACACTGTCGGGTCTGAGAAGAAGAGGCTTCACACCTGCATCCATATGGGACTTCTGCGAGAGGATCGGCGTCGCCAAGACCAACAGCATGGTTGACTACGCACTGCTGGAGCACTGTGTCCGCGAAGACCTGAATGCTTCTGCGCCCAGGGTGATGGCAGTCCTCAGGCCGCTGAAAATCGTAATAGATAATTATCCCGAAGACCAGGTGGAATGGTTCGATGTGGAAATAAACCCTGAGAACCCTGATATGGGTACAAGGAAAGTGCCATTCTGCAGGGAAATATATATAGAGCAGGATGACTTTATGGAGGTTCCGCCCAGGAAGTATTTCAGGCTCTATCCTGGCAATGAGGTAAGATTGAAAAATGCATACTATATTACATGCAAAGAGATCGTAAAGGATGCCGACGGCAATATCACAGAACTCCACTGTACTTACGATCCTGAATCCAGAGGCGGCAGTTCACCGGACGGACGAAGGGTCAAAGGTACGCTGCACTGGGTATCGGCAAGGCATGCTCTGGATGCGGAGGTCCGACTGTACGATCATCTTTTCACTGTGCCTGACCCGGGAGCCGTCGATGATATGGACAGCATTATAAATCCTGATTCCCTTATCGTATTGAAGAATTGCAAGCTGGAGCCTAACCTGTCCGATACAAAGCCAGGTGATCATTACCAGTTCTTCCGCCTGGGTTATTTCTGCACAGACAGGGATTCTACGCCTGGAAAACTCATATTCAACAGGACTGTGGGACTCAAGGATTCATGGAGTAAGGAAATGAAAAAGCAATAATGATCGCTGGAGAATTCAGACATTTATAAGGCGCATTTGTTGTGGAAATGCAACTGCATCGGACCGCAAAGCCAGTTTTGCGGTCCGATGTTTATGATCACACTTATGGTCTGTTTCCGTTTTCGATCCAGTCAAGGAGCTGTGCCTCTGTGATCACAGCGACACCAAGCTCCCTGGCTTTTCTGTTTTTTGTTGAGTTGGATGTGCTGTCATTATTGATAAGATAGTTTGTCCTTGATGACACTGATCCGGATACTTTCCCGCCCATATTTTCTATGAACTCCACAAGCTCCTTCCTGTTTCCAAAGTGCTCAAGAGAACCTGTGATCACGAAAACAACGTCTTCAAGCAACCGTTCACTTGCGGAAATTTCCGGTGCTTCCAGTTCTATCTCTCCGAGTATCCTGTTCACAGCCTTCCTGTTAGCCTCATCGCCGAAAAAGCGTACGAATGCATCTGCCATCACCTCTCCAATGCCATTTATTTCTGTCAGCTCTTCAAATGCCGCATTTTCGATTCTGGTCCAGTCATAACCGAACTTTTGGCATATCAGCCTGGCATTGGACAGGCCTATATTGGGGATCCCGAGCCCGTAAAGGAGCCTTGCCGCATTGCTTTTTCTCGATCTGTCCACTGATTCGATAAGCCTTGCATAAGATTTTTCCCCGAATCCCTCCAGTTCGATGATCCTGTCCCTGTGCTCAGCAAGACGGTAAAGGTCAGCATATTCCCTGATAAGGCCTGCAGAAACGAACTTCTCGATGGTAGCTTCAGAAAGGCCTTCCATATTCATTGCGTCCCTGCTGGTAAAATGGACAAATTTCTTGATTTGTTTTGCTGCACAGCCCTCATTGGTACAGTAGAGATACTTAACATCATTATTCTGT
>DGEE01000107.1:3813-6974 GCA_002385815.1 Hungateiclostridiaceae bacterium UBA3934 | reverse complement strand
ATGCCTGTTTCAGCACATATCTAAACAGACAATTTTATATGCTTCTCAAAGCTATCCTCTCTCTCCCTGGCAGTCTCCAGCAAGTGGATATGGATGCCTGTTCCCAGCTCGTTTGCGAGCTCAGATGCCCTTATCAGTGAAGGTCTGTCGAAAAGGTAAGTCGAATGCACTTCTATATAAACTTTGATTCTGCCATCTGATTTGCCGTTCCAGTCATTGAAAAACACTCTGCAGTCATCGAAAACATCCTCGGCTCTGAACCCGCCTTCAGAATGAAACTCCAGCGGGCTCTTGGACATGTTGACCCTCATCCCGGTGTCAGCTATGCCTCTGGCTGCAGCCTCCATATGCAGGTACATATCAGCGATCGCGGTGGTGCCGGATTTGATCATTTCCGCAGCACCAAGCCGGGTTCCCCAATAAACTGCTTCATCAGTCAATTTGTCTTCGATCGGGAAAATCTTGTCAAACAGCCATTTATGCAGTGGCAGATCATCCGCTGCATTTCGCATCAACGTCATGGCACAATGCGTATGGGCATTGACCATCCCGGGCATCGCCAGCATATTCTTCCCGCTGATCCTCCTGTCCGGTACAAAATCCCCGGAGCGCTGACTTGCCGGTGCAATAAATGCTATCCTGTCATCGATAATGCCTATGTCCTCATTTTTGATATACTCTGCCTCAGGATCGGCAGTCAGGATATCAATACCTTCAATCAATATCTTCATAGATCTCTCCCACAATCTTTATTCCGGAGCTGGTGCCAATGCGGTCAGCCCCTGCATTGACCATCTCCAACGCTTTTTCAAAACTTCTGATGCCGCCGGAAGCCTTGACTCCGATGCCTTCTCCCACTGCTTTCTTCATCAGCCTCACATCATCTGCCGTTGCTCCGGCAGTCCCAAATCCGGTAGATGTTTTCACATATTGTGCCCCTGCATTGACTGCGGCCTTGCATGCCAGTACTTTTTCTTCATCAGTCAGATAACAGGTCTCGATGATAACCTTTACCAAAGCATCCCCGGATGATTCGACAACTTCTCTGATATCTTTCTCAACATAAACGAAATCACCATCTTTGACTGCACCGATATTGATGACCATATCAATCTCATCAGCGCCATCCTTCACTGCAGCCTTTGCAGCAAATGCTTTTGTCCCGCTGCTGTCGGCTCCGAGCGGAAAGCCTATCACAGTACACACTTTTACTCCAGACCCCTGTAGCTCTTTCCTGACCAGCGAAACATGGCACGGATTTACGCATACCGACGCAAATCCATATTCTCTGGCCTGTCTGCAGTACTCAATCACCTGATCTTTAGTCGTATCTGCTCTTAATATAGTATGATCGATCAATGAAGCAATTGCCCGGGCATCCATTGTTTTCATCGCCTTCTCCATTCAATGAGTAAATCACCTGAGTCAGAGGAAACCTTCTTTTGCAGAAGATCCTGCTCAGAAGTACTTAAACAGCACAGAATATATTCCGCCTCCGGAAACCGGTCCGGCGATCTGTTCTGCAAAGCAGCGGATATCAGCCACTTCGTCGTATCATGTGCCGCTCTCCCAGGACGACAGGTATGCGATCTGCTCCTCTGTCAGCACATCAATGGATATACCCATTGATTCCAGCTTAAGGCGCGCAATTTCCTGATCCAGTTCCGCCGGGAGTACGTATACCTTCTTCTCCATCTTGTCTGCATTCCTGACCAGATACTCTGCACCAAGGGCCTGGTTGGCAAAACTCATATCCATCACCACTGCAGGATGACCTTCCGCAGCTGCAAGGTTCAGCAGTCTTCCTTCAGCCAGCAGATAAACCATGCGTCCATCCTTGAGGGTGTACTCGTCTACATAATCACGTACAGTCCTCTTGGATACGGAAAGCCGCTCTATCGCATCAATATTGATCTCGTCATTGAAATGCCCGGAGTTCGCGATCATAACACCATCCTTGGCGAGTCTGATATGCTTCTCGTCCACCACATTCAAATTTCCCGTTACGGTGATGATTACGTCTGCAAAACTCATGGCATCTTCAAGCTTCATAACTCTGAAGCCATCCATAACTGCTTCAATTGCCTTAACATGGTCTACCTCGGTCACAGTGACATTTGCGCCCATCCCCTTTGCTCTCATGGCAAGACCTCTGCCACACCAGCCATAGCCGCAAACAACGAAATTCTTACCGGACAGCAGCACATTAGTCGCCCTGAAAAGCCCGTCAAGAGTACTTTGGCCAGTTCCATACCTGTTGTCGAACAAGTGCTTCGTTTCAGACTCATTCACAGCAATGATCGGTATTCTGAGTGCGCCGTCCCTTTCCATACTCTTGAGCCGGATAACACCTGTAGTGGTCTCCTCGGTTCCCCCTATCACATTCTTCAAATAGCTGTCTCCGTATTCTTTATGCAAAAGCCCGACAAGATCACATCCGTCATCCTGCGTCATATCCGGCCCGTGCTCTATGGCAGCCATCAGATGTTTGTAATAGGTTTCGGTATCCTCGCCCTTTTTGGCAAATACCGATATCCCATAATCAACGACCAGTGAAGCCGCCACATCATCCTGGGTCGACAACGGATTCGATGCGCACAGGACGATATCTGCACCTCCCGCCTTAAGCGTCCGCATCAGGTTTGCAGTTTCCGTCGTCACATGCAGACAGCAGCTCATCTTCTTGCCGGCAAGCGGCTTCTCTTTTTCAAAACGCTCTCTGATCTTTTTTAGTACAGGCATCTGGTTGTCTGCCCATTCGATCCTCAATTTGCCTTTCGGTGCCAGTGATTTGTCTTTGATGTCGCATTTTACCATTTATAAATACCTCCTATAAAATCTCGTAAATCAGTTGTATATCAATCCCTTATGTACAGATATCAAGGTTCCTGTTCGGGAACCGTTTATTTTCTGAGAACTGTCCCTCTTTCTGAGAACCGTCCCCTTTAACCGAAGTTCTCTTTGTACCTCTTGTAGAATTCATCCATTGTGTACCTGTGTTCAGTCGCTCCCAGGTGCTCGACAGCATATACCGACGTTATACTGGCATACCTGCCCATCCTTTCAAGATCTGCTCCCTCAAAATAGCCCTTCAGCAAGCCGGCCCTGTAAGCATCGCCTGCTCCTGTCGGATCGATCACCCTGGTTGCCCTGGCAGCAGG
>DGEE01000107.1:552-3597 GCA_002385815.1 Hungateiclostridiaceae bacterium UBA3934 | reverse complement strand
GGACAGACCTGATTTCTTGTGCATCATTTCATACTCATACTCATTGAAAATAGCGATCCTGGCTCCGAGTATGCCTTTTACCAGATCTTCCGGTTCCAGCCGCGGGATCTGCATCCCTGAATCATATAAATAGGGTATCCCGATCCTCTGCAATTCATCACACCATTTATTCATTGCAGCGGGCTCCGTTGGCGCTATTATCACCATTGAAACGTCATCCATCGGTATGTCATACATGCTGATTTGTTCATCATATGCCATGGCGCCCGGATAGAAGCCCGTGATCTGATTGCCGGACAGATCCGTATTTATAAAACAGGAAGCCGTAAAATCATCTTCCCTTACTCTCACCAGTCCTGTTCCCACACCATTCTCTTCAAGCCACTGCCGATAAGCTGCAAAATCACTTCCTGCCGTCCCAAGTATCTCTGCCTTCTGGCCGGTAAGTGCCAGATTGTATGCAATATTGGGAGCAGTTCCACCCCGCACCTTCTTAAGACTCCTTACAAGAAAACTGATATTCAGCTTATCTATCCTTTCAGCAATTATCAGTTCGCTGAAATACCCGGGGAACTCCATTATGTTATCATACGCTATCGATCCGGCAACGATGATTTTACCCATTTTTTTCTCCTTTGAATCAAATGTATCAAGCACAGTACCGGCTGCAAAACTGACAGTACTAAGTGCCATAGCAGCAAGCCGTCCTCACTGCTTCACGGCGGTCATTACAAAAACGCTCCCGCCTTTCTTCTTCCCTGCCTTCCTTCCGGATGTCTTTTGGCCCAATGTGTCAAATTGTCTGATACTGAAACCACACCTTACGAACCAGTCGCTGATATCTTTCCGGGAAAACCCGGGCCATACGTCATGCATCGCTTCCATCAGCTCTTTATTCCCGTGTTCCACCAGATCCGCAAGGAATACCTTCCCTCCCGGCTTCAATATCCTTCCCATTTCCCTGACAGCAGATATGGGCTCCTCGATATGATGCAGGAACATATTTGCGCAGACTAAGTCCACACTGCCGTCTTCAAGCGGGACATCACAGCCATCACTTACGATGGTCTGGATGTTTCTTATCCCCTCCGCGGCAGCCTTTTTTCTCAATTCGCTTATCATAGCTCCGGAAATATCTACGGCTATGACCGTATCCACACTTGGAGCCACAGCTCTGGCCAGATAGCCATCGCCTGCTCCGAGATCCACAAGCACCATGTCTTTCTCAAGCAGACCGGAGCTCTGAAGTATGTTGATTACATCCTCATCATAGTAGCCGCTCCGCAATTTGCTCCATTCAGCTGCAACTCTGTCGAAAAACTCTTTTGGATCGCTTTCACTGGAAGAGTATTGCTGAGAATCTCCTGCCGACAGCCACTGGATGAGTGCCTGCCTGCTGAACCGCCATTCTCTGCCGATTTTTCTGGCAGGTACTTTCTCCTCTTTCAGCAGCTTTATGAAAGTCTTGATGCTGACATTGAACAATTCAGCTGCTTCTTCCATATTGAGAATTTCTTTATCCACGACATCATGCTCCCTGCATATCTTATCTGATCAAAGCCTTTCTTGTTCTTTATACAGACACACAACAGATATAATGCCCTGATCAGCAGACAAACTTCACAGTTCCCGGTTTTATGAATCTGTTGAACCTACGCTCTGTACTTACTTCCTATTATATCCTTACATGTCCTGTATATCAACAATCAATTACAACTAATTTACCAACAGCTTCATGATGTGTGCACTTATATTCACTTAATCCGCGACTAAAAACATGAAATCAGACATGAAGAGTAAATCTTACGATAACGGACTTAATGATGGCGACCCGGACAGATCCCATGACGCGAACGGAGGTATACGGCTGACTGACTTGTTTAAATCTCCTATACAGCTGTTTTCCGGCCGCATACCTCTTTGCAGCGTTCTTCAGAACTCCCAGCCGGCTATGATATCTGAAACGAGCTGTACAAAAACCCTCCCGACTTTCTTTGCAACATCCATTACTCCCATATGGTCCAGTTTCTGCTCAAGTATGCCGGCAGCCATATTCGTGATGCAGGATATCCCCAACACCTTCATACCGCAATGCCGCGCAGTTATAACTTCAGGCACTGTCGACATCCCTACGGCATCTGCGCCCAATATACGCAGTGCCCGTATCTCTGCGGGCGTTTCGAACATGGGTCCCTGTGCGAATGCATAAACTCCTTTTTTCAGTTCTATCCCGCTGTTTCTGCCGATCCTGTCAGCAAACTCTATCAGACCTTTGTCATACGCTCCACACATATCGGGAAATCTTGTTCCGAATTCATCCTGATTTTTGCCGCGAAGCGGTGACGGCGCAAAAAGACCGATATGATCAGTAATCAGCATCAGATCTCCGGGTTTGAATGATGTATTTATGCCGCCTGCGGCGTTGGTCACGATAAGGCTGGATATGCCCAGCAGCCTGAACACTCTTATGTGGAATACCACCTGGGATATCTCATAACCTTCGTAATAGTGGAACCTGCCCTTCATGGCAAGTATGTACCTGTTGCCCGATTTGCCATAAACAAGCTTGCCCGCATGTCCAGCGACGGTCGTCCTGGGGAAACCCGGGATATCGTGGTAATCGATCTCAATGGGCTGTTCCAGTTCATCTGCCAGAGAACCCAGACCTGACCCGAGAATTACGGCTATCTGCGGCGTCTCACCAATTTTGCTTTTTATATGATCCGCAGCTTTCCTGTATTTTTCCATATCATTATGCATACGATTCACCTTTCAGTTTTAATTCAATAAAACAATCATCCAAAGCGAAGCTTCTTTTCAAAAACGCTCCTTCCCGGACGTGTTTACATAAATACATCGGTTTCCCATACACCATGCTCTATTTGAATCTGTGATACAGTACCGTCATATATTACGATGGTCATCAGTTCATATCCATCGATACAGTATCCCCAAATTCCCTCGTCCTTATTGTCAGGCTCTCCATACAATTCGATGACCCGCTCTTCACTGTCTCCCGGTTTAAGACCTCTGGGGGTCTCATAG
>DGEE01000107.1:0-223 GCA_002385815.1 Hungateiclostridiaceae bacterium UBA3934 | reverse complement strand
GATATTCCTCTCCCGTTTTTTCCACAGGCTCCTCCTCGACTATATCCATTAGCTTTTCATATGTCATGCCAGCCTCTATATCTCCCAGCTTCAGGTCTTCAGGTGTGATGCGATTGGCCTCGCCGGCCTTCCTGCCGAAGCTTTCTCTGGCCGTTCTGGCGCTCTTTGCGATATATATTATCACTTCCTCATTCTCAGCCATCCCTGTCTCTTATACACATCT
>DGEE01000071.1:674-2515 GCA_002385815.1 Hungateiclostridiaceae bacterium UBA3934 | reverse complement strand
TGTGGGCAAGGTTGATATCATATTTGCTTTATATTGCATTTTTTATTATATCACTTAATGCCTGATAAACGTACATTTTGTTTGTTTATTCACCGAACACCTGAGCAGCTTCACTGAGCACATCTTCAGGTAATGTCACACCAATGGCATCGGCTGTTTTTTTATTGACATAAATCTCGACATCGGAGATTGTCCTTACCGGCATTTCTCCAGGATCCTTCCCGTTTATTATTTCTATGGCCATGTCTGCAGTCTCATGACCCAGCTTCACATAATTGATGCCATAGGTGGCGAGACCGCCATCGGCTACCATCGAGTCGGCCCCAACATACACCGGCACTTTTGCATTTTCGGCTACCTGTGTGACTATCGGCATAGCAGCCGCTATAGTATTGTCGATGGGTGAAAATATTGCGTCGACTTTGGATGCCAGCGACTGTGTTGCCTGTTGTACCTCGGAGGTGTTGGTGACAGTACCTTCGATAACCTCCATACCGTTTTCAGCAGCAAACTCCTTCAGTTCATTAATGACTGCGATCGAGTTGGACTCACTTGAGTTATAGAGAGCGCCGATTGTTTTGATTTCAGGCGTTATACGCTTTGCCAGTTCCATTATCTTCTTTGCAGAGACGGCATCGGAGGTTCCTGTCACATTTCCGCCGGGCTTGTCAAGGCTTTTAACAAGCCCTGAACCGACCGGGTCGGTACAGGCGGAGAACAGCACTGGTATGTCTGTGAGAGTTCCTGCTGCAGCCATGGCCGAAGGTGTAGCAATAGCAACGACAAGATCCTTCCTGTCTGCCTTGAATTTCTGACAGATCGTATTAAGATTGGTCTGCTCGTTTTGTGCATTCTGATAATCGATGTGTATGTTTTTACCTTCCTCGTATCCTTTTTCAGCCAAACGCGCAACGAAGGCTTCCCGGATCGAATTCAGCGACGGATGTTCCACTATCTGTACGATCCCGATTTCTATGATCTTGCCTCCGTTTCCGCTATTGCTGTCCACTTTGTCTGAGCCGCATGCAGCAAGCGACAAGGCTGAAGCAGAAATGAGCATTGTTGCAGCGACGATCTGAAATAGCTTTTTCATTTCAAAATTCCTCCCTTTTAATACTTATTTTCGAACTTGATAACTGATTTTCGAATAATAAAAACGCCTGCCCTATATAAGGACAGGCGTTAACCTGCGGTGCCACCCTAATTGATGCATTATAACTGCATCCACTCTGCGGAGTGCCATCACACCCCCTGCCAGATAACGCCGGCTTTGCGTCGAAAGATACTGGGGCTATAAAGCCCGTTCCCTTCGCCCTCAGAGGCCCATTTGTCTGCTCCTGTCCGCCGGGATCCCAGCATCCCCGACTCTCTGTGCGACTGGTTTGGCAGTTTTACTCCCTCTTCATCGGTTTAGAAAATAATAGCACAGGACAGGGAACTGTGTCAACATGTTGATGCAGTTGACCGGCCATGTGAAAATTTACAGTTGGTCAGCCTTGACTGCCGGGCCATTAATGTATTAAAATTAGTGTGCGTTTGCGAATACGCATGGGGATGTAACTCAGCGGGAGAGTGCTACACTGGCAGTGTAGAAGTCGAGGGTTCAAATCCCTTCATCTCCACCAAACTTCAAACAAGATTGTGCGACAAGAGCTGGCCCATAAGGGTTAGCTCTTGTTGTGTCTAACGAAAACAAAAACTTTCTGAGTAATTAGTGGACGAGCTTATTTATTTTGTCAAAAAAGAAATATTTATGAATATAAGCAGCAAAGACCTTCCGGTAAAGAGTAGCAAGAAGAAGAGGAAATATCGGAGAGTAAGGATAGCTTTGAAGAATCTGA
>DGEE01000071.1:0-424 GCA_002385815.1 Hungateiclostridiaceae bacterium UBA3934 | reverse complement strand
AACTTGCAATTTAGATTTAATAGCATGATCAGGCGGATTATGTTGACAATAGATATATATGGATGCTATTCTAAACTGTAGTCGGCATGATGATGCTTTCCGGCATCGTTATGCAGGATTGACACAATATTGCTGTGGAGGAATCTACATGAAGAAAAAGATCATATCTTCGCTGCTTGCTTTATTATTGCTTTTTACATGCTCATTGCCTGTGTACGGTGCACAGACTTCGAAGGAAATGTCATCGGCATTGCAGAAAAAATACGGGATGAACATCACCTTCGTTACCAATTATACTGAGAGTGAAAAGTTGACGCTGCTGGAGCAGTTGGATTCGATCCTGTCGCATTTGGGTGCGACTTTTGTCAGGGAAGTCGTTTCATGTTATACCCAGAAAGGTTATACGGTGACTATCAGGTTCGAA
>DGEE01000014.1:25000-33160 GCA_002385815.1 Hungateiclostridiaceae bacterium UBA3934 | reverse complement strand
CCGCATCGGCAAAGGCGTATCGGCACATACAACGGCCAAAATCACATCACAGCACGCCCTCAAGTATTACAAAATGATCAATGCCGTGGGTGAAGAAAAGGCAAGGCAGTACGCAGAGGCCAATCAATCTGCCATAGACCTGATAGAGAATACGATCCGCGAAAATAATATCGACTGTGACTTCAAAAGAGCTCCTGCCTATGTATTCACACAGGACAGGAACTATATACAAAAGCTGGAGGATGAAACCGAATCTGCTCTCAGGCTGGGTCTGCCTGCTGAGTACATTGAAACACTTGATCTTCCCTTTGGTATTGAGGGCGCGATGAAATTCTCAAATCAGGCATATTTCCATCCTCGAAAATATCTTCTGACACTGGCCGGGCTGATCGGGGACGGAAACTGCGAAATATATGAGAATACCCGAGCCGTCGATATACAGGAAGGCGATACTCATGTCGTCATTACGGACAATGGCAGGAAAATAAGGGCAAAATATGTGGTGCAGGCAACACGTTATCCCTTTTACGACAAGCCAGGCCTCTATTTTGCCAGAGTTTACCCACAACGCACGTACCTGATGGGGCTCCGGGTCAGAGGCACCTTCCCTGATGGCATGTATATCAGTGCAGAGGAACCGACCAGGACCCTCCGACCCCATACGGGCAGCGACATCTCAGTAGTACTGGTGGGAGGCGAAAACCACAAGACAGGGCATGGTAAAAATCTGCACAACCATTACGAAATCATCAGGGATTTCGTGAAGCCCATGTTCGACATAGAGAGCATACCATACAGATGGTCAGCCCAGGATTATACCGCAATGGATGAAATACCCTTCATAGGACCCATGACATCAGGCAAGAAAAGGATTTTCGTGGCCACAGGCTTTGACAAATGGGGTATCACAAATGGTACTGCAGCGGCCATGATCATATCAGACCTGATCACGAAAGGCGAAAGTCCGTGGGAGGAAGTGTACAGTCCCTCCCGCTTCACACCTGCTGCATCAGCTAAGAACTTTATAAAGGAAAATGTCGATGTGGCGGTCAGCCTGATATCGGGCAAGCTGAATATCCCTGAAGGGACTGTCGAAGTTGAAAAAGGGAAAGCAGAAATAACAGAAGTGGATGGCAATAAAGTCGGTGTTTACCGCGATGCTGACGGAAAACTGCATTATGTGAGCACAACGTGTACCCATTTGGGCTGCCAGCTCAGGTGGAATCCGGCAGAGTCTTCATGGGACTGCCCGTGCCATGGCTCAAGGTTCACATATACGGGCGAAGTAATAGAGGGACCCGCTCTTGAATCGATAAAGCCACTGGAAACCGATCTCGGCACCGGCAACGGCAACTAGTCTTGCCCGACAGAATGAGTGTCGACGCCATTGGTCCCAAGCCATGGATGGCGGATGACCTTCGTCCTCATTGGAGCAAATGATCCTGCCAGCATCTCTCCACTCTGCAGTTCCGATGCACGATCGGTCATCCGTCCGGCCTCTTCAGGTCTCAGCGCTGTCAATTCATAAGCTCACTTCGAACAAGCAACCTTCGACTCAGGAAAATGAAAATAAGCGAACAGGCTAAATTGACCAAGATCACCGGGATCATCAGCAACACACCATCCTCAATGCCTGATACCACATTCAGGACTATGGCGATGACACCTCCCGGTATTGCAGCAGCCATTACGAACAATACCCGCATAAAGACCAGCAGCAGAGCATTTGTCATATGTCCCATGATCCTGTATGTAAAAACGCTTGCCGATGTAAAAAGCAGTGTATAAGCCAGGAACAGCAGTATACAGAACACGGTCTCATACACGCCGGCTCCAAAAAGCAGAGCAGCTGCAGTCACTATGATCGATCCTATGGCCGCATTTTTGATAATGCTGGGCATCACCACATACATCAGCTTCTTGAACGGGCTATCAGGTATCAGATATATATAAGGCTTTTTGAACTCGGCATTCCAATTGTCCGATGTCGTATTGATCACCATTGAAAAAACGATCATCGTATATACGACAACAAATTCTAACCCAACTGCAAGTCCTATTACGAGATAGACCAAACCGTTGATAAAATCCTTGAATGTAAAGAACGGTCCCTTTTTCTTCATCTCGAGGAACTGTCTCGACATAATGGCTGCTGCTCCCTCTTTGAAGCTGCTCTTTGCTGTGCGGACCTTCCGGATGGCCAGGCCACTGGCATCATAGCCGTCGTTCCTGATGGCATTCACCACTTTCTGCAGCCTTATGGAATCGAGCTGTGCCTTTTCGAAGAAATCTACGTCCTGCGAATAGTATATCCTTGCCAGCACGAATGATGATATGATCAACAGCAGTGTTGCAGGAATAAAGCCTGTGATGTACTGCCCATCCAACAGGGATACCACTGCCCACTTCGCCCACCCGAACAGCGGGAACGCGTTGTAGAAAGGGCTGGAGAAAAATGTTACCGCTGCACCTCCGAAATCATACCCGTTTGTCAGAACGATGGCAACATATACTGCAATGACAGCAGCAAAGAATACCCATGCATACTTCTTCAGCCTTTTTTTAAGGCCTTCCCGGGCTATATCCCGGATATAGATATAGTAGTAGAGGATGAATATGCAAAAAATCAGCAGCGACATCACCAAAAGCGTTGCCAGCAGCTTCGGCAGAGTCATAGCATCTCCGATCACATAAGGAAGATAAAAACACAGGAATATTGATGTCAGAACTGATCCAGGCAGGGATTGAAGTGTGGAATAGATCAGTATCGTCCTTTTTGAAAACGGGGAGCTGAACAATATATTCGCTTCCGGATAAGAAAAGAGTCCGCCCTGCTGCGACAATGCAGACAAGATCAGTGTTAAACCGATGAATAACTGTACTCCTGCGACTACGATCTCTCTTCCCCTGCTGCCTACCATGCCTTCGAAAGGCATGGGGATTATAAGCATCAGCAGAGGACCGCTCATTATGAATAAAACCGCGATTATCGTCAATATAGCATTCAGCGGTTTTGTGAAAATCCGTTTGATTCGGTTGGCATACTGACGGACGATCAAAAAAACCACTGCATTCATTCCGATACCTCCATACTTGTCATTTCAAAGAAGAGAGCCTTGAGATCCTTACACTTTGATTCTTCCCTGGTGGTTTCGTAGACGATGGATCCCTTATTCATGATGTAAGCCCTGTCCCAGACGTCATTTATGGTATCGATGATATGTGTGCTTATCAGGATGCTGATATCTTTTTGCTTAAGCTCTTCGAACATTTCAAGCATCTCGCTTATAGCCTTCGGATCAAGACCTATAAGCGGCTCGTCGAACAGTACGGCTCTCGGTCCTATCATCAATGCCAGAACGATACTGACCTTCTGGAGCATCCCCTTGGACAGTTCTCTGCACAGGGTATCCTTTTTATCCAGGATCTCGAATCTTCTCAGCAGCTGTTCTGCTTCCTGCTGCCAGCCGTCTGCGAGCCTGTATGCTTTTGCAATGAACTCTGCATGATCCCACACTGTCATCAGGTCGAACAGTGCCGGAATCTCGGGAACATAACCGAAAATCTTTTTGGCTTCGATGCTCTTGTTCGGCACCCCGCAAATGGTGATCCTGCCTTCATAATTCAGGAGCCCCGCAATGCTCTTGATAGCAGTGGACTTCCCCGCCCCGTTTGGGCCCAGCAGCACAGTCACTTCGCCCGGGTGCACTGTGAAGCTGATGTCATTTACTGCAATTACCTTATCATATTTCTTCACAAGATGTTCTACACTGATCACTTTAACCTCCCTATTCGTCCCGCTTCCTGCAGCAAATCAGAAGGAAGCTGTGATGTCATAACATAAAACAGACATACATTTGTTGTGTTTCCAGTACTCCATTTACATACAATTTACGCACACTTTTCATAACCAGTCTGATGCTGTGCCGGATACCATAATTTTCTCTGAGATATTATAACACATATCAAAGGGCAAATTTGAAAATTACAGAATTTTTTCTTTCAGCAGAAAGTAGAACCGCAGGCTGCAAAATTTCGTAACCCCGGTTACCGACTCTTGTCTGGTACGGGTTTACAATAAAGATGCCTGACACAAACTTAGTCACATATTTGCACACAGAACAGACGGGTTTCGTGTAAGGTACAGATCATACATGAAAGGAGCAAACATAATGATAAGAAAAATAGTAAAGATAAATGAAGAAAAATGTAATGGCTGCGGACTTTGCATAGATGCATGCCACGAGGGAGCACTGGCGCTGGAGAACGGCAAGGCCAGGCTGGTATCCGACATATACTGTGACGGCCTTGGCGACTGCCTTCCTGAATGTCCGACAGGTGCGATAGAAATAATCGAAAGGGAAGCGGATGCCTTCGATGAGGCCGCAGTACAAAAGCGCCTCGAGGAAATGGGCCGGCCCCCGTATGAAGGAAATAAGGAAAGCCCCTGTGCTTGCCCAACCGCTGAAAAAAAGACATCACATACCCATGCCGCCCACACCTCAGGATGCCCCGGTTCGCGTACCCGTATCATCAGCAAGAACGCCGCATCCGATACACCAGGGATGAAGCACGGCCCATGCGCTGAAGAGAGCAGTCTGTGTGCCGGCACCGACACAAAGCAGGAATCACAGCTGAGACAGTGGCCCTGCCAGATCAAACTGGTACATCCCAATGCACCGTACTTCGACAATGCACATCTGCTGGTGGCTGCAGATTGTACCGCCTATGCATATGCAGGCATCCACAGCGATTTTATGAAGGACAGGATCACTATTATCGGATGTCCGAAGCTCGATCATACAGATTATTCGCAAAAGCTTGCGGCAATACTGGCAAACAACGATATACAGAGCATTACTGTGCTGAGGATGGAAGTGCCATGCTGCAGCGGTCTGGTCCACGCAGTCAGAAATGCGATGCTGACCAGCGGCAAAGTGATTCCCTGGAATGTGGTTACTGTATCCGTTGACGGGAACATAGTAAAATAATCCACACAGCACCTGTATAAATATGACGGTCTGAGTTGTCAACTTCAGCCCCGGGACTGTGAAGCTGCAGTCTTCATCCCAGTGTTATGTCCAATACCATCATCAGTGCAAAACCAAGTATACAGCCTATGGTGGAATAATCCGAATTGGATGACGACTGCGCTTCAGGCAGCAGCTCCTCGACCACCACGTATATCATCGCACCTGCTGCAAAGGACAATGCGTAGGGCAGTACAGGTTTTATCGCCATCACCGCAACAACGCCAAGCACACCTGCCACCGGCTCTACCAATCCTGAAAGCTGGCCGTACCAAAAGCTTTTGAGTCTTGAAAGACCCTCCCGTCTGAGTGGTATTGAAACTGCCGCTCCTTCAGGCAGATTCTGCAGACCCATTCCCAGAGCCAGTATAAGAGCACTTGCTATAGTTGCCGATCCCAGATTGTTGGTAGCCGCACCTATTGCTACGCCTACAGCAAGACCCTCAGGTATGTTGTGCAGTGTGATCGCGGTTATCAGCAGCACAGTGCGCTTCCACCCGCACCTGAGACCTTCTACCTGATCACATTGCGGACCTATATGCAAATGCGGAAGAAATGAATCAGCCAGTTTCAAAAAAAGTCCTCCTGCGAGGAATCCGATCAGGGGGGGCATCCATATCGGCAGTCCCAGTTCTCCGGACATCTCTATGGACGGCGCGAGCAGTGACCAGAAGCTGGCCGCCAGCATCACTCCTGCTGCAAATCCGAGCATAGTATCAAAGACCCTTTTGTTTATGGCCTTGAAAAAGAAAACAAATGCTGAACCCACTGCAGTCATGAACCAGGAAAAACCGGTGGCTATCAACGCCTGAAAAACAGGACTTATGTCACTCAACAATGCATCCAATTTAAGACCCCCCCATGCAGAAGATATTATTTATACAGACCACTTCCATTATACCACTTCTGTATAAAACGTAACAGAAATCGCTCAAAACGGTCATCCGGGAAAAATCCTGTACTCCACAAAAGAGAAGAAGGGATCAGGATTTTGTCCGTCCTGCTGTATCTCCTGCAAAACCGGAAGGCTTGAAGCCCGGTCCAGCCTTGATATTCAGATCTGTCTTATCATCATCACATGCTCTATGCCAGCTTCCATAAAGACATCCCCCTGGCGCTCAAAACCCAGGCGTGCATAAAATGGCTCAGCAGACAGTTGGGCATATAGTATGATCCTCTCGACACATTTTTCCTCTGCAATCGCGATCAAAAGCTTGCATATGCCCTCACCTATGCCGGATCTGCGCATTTTTTTCCTGACTGCGACCCTGCCGATCCTGGCATCGCTGCCGTTAAAAAGGATCCTTCCGCAGCCTGCCGGCTCATCGTCGACAACAGCGAGCACATGGATCGCTTCATCGTCCTTGTCATCCATCTCTATTTCTTCGGGTACTCCCTGTTCCTCAATGAACACTTCCCGCCTGATATCATGGACCATCTTCAATTCTTCCCTTGTCTTTACTTTTTTTATTACCACCATCAGTATGCTTCTCCCTTCATTTGTATGCTACAGCGTCTGACTTCTGCAAAAGTCTTTAATATAATGCGTTCCAGGTACCTCAGCCTCCTGTTCCTGCATCCGGACTTCCTGGGCTTCGGGATCCGCCGGCTGCTGTGTGACAGATAAGCTGTACTTCTATATTATAATTCAAACATATAGCTTAAAATAGTACTTTTTCCCCATAAATCTTGTGACCGTCGTACCTTTTATTATTTTGCAGAGGCTATAAAATAAAATCAGGGGGTGCTTTCATGATCATTTCCGTCAAGAGTTGCAAAGGAACTGCTGCTGTTATGACAGCCCTGATGATGACGCTGATCCTGGGTTTCTGTGCCCTTGTTGTCGATATCGGCAGTGTAAGCATACAAAAAAGCAGACTTCAGAATGCTGTAGACTCGGCTGCGCTGGCTGCAGCACAGGATCTGCCCTCCATAACCGATGCGACTGAAACAGCGCGGACATATCTGGACAGAAACGGATTTGAGGCCGCATCAATGGATGTAAGCTTTGCTCACAATGACAGACAGGTGACTGTAGAAGCCACCCAATCGTTCAATTATGCGCTGGCTGGCATTTTCGGCATGGAAACTGCTGACGTCAGGGCTTCAGCAACTGCACAGAAAGGCGGTACTTACCTGAGGGGTGCATTTGAATATGCCATTTTCTCAGGCAGCAAAAATCAGGAACTCATACTCAACTCCAACGGAAAAGATACATATGTGGAAGGAAGCGTCCATTCCAACAACGGCTTTCGCTATAATGGCAACCATGATTCGCTGGTTATCACCGGCGTGCTCGACACAGTCGGCATGATCACACTTAACAGCACTCATACAGACATCGGACATGAACAGCCCTTCAGCAGCTACATCGATATGCCTGATTTTTCAGAAGAAATAAAACAACTGGCCCTGAAGCAGGGCACCTACTACAATACCAGCCAGAGCTTCAATGGTGACCTCCATGTCAATGAAGCCATATATGTGAACGGGCATATAAATTTCAACAGCAACACATTCTCCGGCATCGGCACCATATTCGCCGTGGACAATATCAATTTCAACAATTCTGTCGCATATGAAGGTCCGGGCACTGAATCCATCTGCATATATTCGCAGAACGGCAATATCCACTTCAACAATTCAGGAGCAGTAATCCGCGGAACCATCTATGCGCCCAATGGCACTGTTGTGCTCAACAATGGTCTCCATACTGTATACGGCAGGATTATCGCTCAAAAGATCATTTTCAACGGAGGCATCGAAGTATATAGCTCACCGGAAGACCTTGTCTTCATGGAATCCTTTGACACCGGCATCAGGCTGATACGATAACTGCTCATTGCAAATATCAGCGGAGCTCTGATGTGCAATTCGGACACCTCACCGCTTCCTTGTGTATAACGGTGCGGCAGTACATGCATTCCTTCGTCGTTACCGGGGCAGGTTCAGGCTTTCTCTTGAATCTGTTTATCTGCCTTATGAATATGAATATGACAAGTGCTATTATCAGAAAGTCGAGCACATTCGTCAGAAACACTCCATAGTTAAATGTAGGTGCCCCTGCTTCCTGTGCAACGGCCAATGTATCGTAATGCTTGCCGTCAAGGGCGATGAACAGGTTTTCGAA
>DGEE01000014.1:1146-24850 GCA_002385815.1 Hungateiclostridiaceae bacterium UBA3934 | reverse complement strand
GCACCGCCGATGATGACACCGACTGCAAGGTCAATGACGTTCCCTTTCACTGCAAATTCCCTGAATTCTTTAAAAAACTTCAATTCGACCCCTCCTCACATCCTGCTCGGACACACCAGTCATTCACCAATTATCTTGACCAATACGCGCTTCTGACGTTTGCCGTCATATTCGCCGTAAAAAATTTGCTCCCATGTCCCGAAGTCGAGTTTTCCGTCGGTTATGGCTGCTACGACTTCGCGCCCCATGATCTGGCGCTTCAGGTGGGCATCCGCATTGTCCTCGAACCCATTATGAGCATATTGGCTGTGCGGCTTTTCAGGAGCCAGCTTTTCCAGCCACACCTCAAAGTCATGGTGGAGCCCGGGTTCATCATCATTTACAAACACGCTGGCGGTAATATTCATCGCATTGACCAGCACAAGACCTTCCTTGATCCCGCTCTCATCGATACATTGCTGGACCTGTGGTGTTATGTTGACATAAGCCCTTCTGGTCGAAGTGTTGAAATAAAGCACTTTGCGGTAAGATTTCACATGCATCTCCTCCAAATTTTATCCTCATCGCCGTGATTTATCTCATGGAATGCTCATGCAGCAGCCTTTCCCTCATGTCCCACAGTGGCTGCGACAGATCCACATAATATTTGTGGGGGTTTTCAAATCTCTTTACCTCTTCCCACAGCGTATCCACCTGTTCACGGCAATAATCCCTTATCGTGTTCAGATCCGGAGACTCATAAACACATCTGCCCTTGTCAAATATCTTCACCATCAGTTTTCTGGCATAGAAATTGGTGACCGTCTTCCTCTTCCAGGTGTATTCCGGATCAAATATCTCGTATGGCTCATTATCATCGATCACTTCGTCATGCAGCGTAATCACGTCTGCCAGTGCTTTGCCGCTCTCTCTGTCGAAAAGCCTCCAGACCTGTTTGAAGCCCGGTGTAGTGATTTTCCCCACATTCTCGCTCACCTTTATCTTGGGGACTATGGTGCCGTCATCTTCTACTGCGCAAAGCTTGTAGACTCCGCCAAAAACAGGTTCCGACCTCGATGTGATGAGTCTTTCACCCACCCCGAAGGAATCGACACAGGCACCCTGGCTCAATATATCCCTTATTATATACTCGTCAAGTGAATTGGAGGCTACTATGCCACAGTCTTCAAAACCGGCCTCATCCAACATTTTCCGTGCCCTGCGCGACAGGTATGTTATGTCACCTGAATCTATCCTGATGCCTTTCGGTCTGTAGCCCCTGGGCACGACCTCTTCATTGAAAACTCTGATAGCGTTGGGAACTCCGGATTTCAGAACATTGTATGTGTCCACCAGCAGTGTGCAGTTGGAGGGATAGATACGTGCATACGCCCTGAATGCATCCAGTTCCGTCGGGAACATCTGTATCCAGCTGTGCGCCATTGTCCCAAGCGCCGGTATGCCGTATTCCCTGTCGGCTATGGTACACGCTGTACCCACACACCCACCTATATAAGCTGCTCTTGCTCCATATACCGCGCCATTATACCCCTGGGCCCTTCTCGATCCGAACTCCATCACCGGCCGTCCCTGTGCAGCGGTAACGATCCTGTTGGCCTTGGTAGCGATCAGGCTCTGATGGTTTATCGAAAGCAGCAGCATCGTTTCGATGAACTGTGCCTGCATGACCGGACCCCTGACAGTAACGATGGGCTCATTGGGGAATATCGGGGTTCCTTCGGGAATAGCCCATACATCGCACTCAAACTTGAAATTGCTCAGGTATTCAAGAAATTCTTCAGAGAACTGGTCCTTGCTCCTGAGATACTCGATATCTTCTTTTTCGAACCTGAGTTCCTTAATATATTGTATAAACTGTTCAACACCGGCCATAATGGCAAAACCACCATCATCCGGGACTTTCCTGAAAAACATATCGAAATATGCAATCTTTTCTTTCATCCCGCTCTCCAGATAGCCATTTGCCATCGTCAGCTCATAAAAATCCGTCAGCATTGTCAGGTTGCCATTACCCAATAGAGCACACCTCCATAAATTTATCAGGATCCGCCTGCTTCATCTGCTCCTGGTTTTCCATATGCGGATCCTTAACATCCATTTAGTTTAATGACATATTACACATTTTCTGCTGTATATACAAGGTGCTTTTATTATTCACCAATGTCCAGCCTCATTTTGTAGTCATCCATGACAAAACCGCTTCCGATATCAGTCACAAGCTCTTCGACGATCCTGAAGCCCAACCTTTTATATATCCTGATAGACGTATCATTATGTTTGTTCACTGTCAGCCATATGTAATCAAGCCCGCACTCTCCGGCTATATTACTAATCTTTTCCAGCATGCGCCTGGCTATGCCCCGTCCCCTGTTGTTCTTCTCAACGTAGAATTTGCTGAGGAATAACGCCTTTTTGTCCAACTCTGGCCTGACAGCAAAATACCCGACGGGCTTCGAACCGTCATAAACGGTGAAATACCTGTAATCGTTCACAGCTATGTCATTTAAGATGCATTCAGCACTTTGGAACTTCGACAGCATGTAGCCGACCTGTTCGGCGCCGATGAGCGGGGTATAGTGCTCCGTCCAAATCACCCTTGCCAGCTCTGCAAGTTCAACAGCTTTTTCCCTGTCATCTCTGCTTAGTTCAACGAGGCTTAACCTGTCCATACCTTCACTCCCTGTCCGCTCTGCCGGCACAAACTCCCGGGCCTGGTCAAGTCTGTGTCAGGATCTGTGTATGATTCCGGATCTGCTCCGAATCTATTGTTATTCATAGCACTTTATCACGAAACAGTCAATATCGATAAAATATGGAAATCCAAACAGCAAATAAATGCAAAAGTCATGCTGTTGAAATAATGCTACAAAAACAACCTTTGTGCGCCATAATATTACACTTAAATCAGCTAAAAGTCTGATTTTGAAAAATTTTCAGAGAAAATCCAATTATTTCACCCTTTCGGGTGAATGATTTTATTGAAAATTGTTATAAAATCATTGCAAGACACGCTGTAACGAGTTTCACAGAAACTCGCCATTTTATTCACCGGCAAGGGACGGATCCTTCTGTCCGCCCCTTGCCATTTTTTCCTTTTATACATCACGCATCAGCCTGCTTCCTCCTCGTCATTCAGGAATCTGAATTGCGATGTATAAAGATTGTAATATTGGCCTTTAAGCCTGATCAGCTCCTCATGAGTGCCGGATTCAACTATACCACCCTCTTCTACGACCATGATCCGGTCAGCATTGCGTATCGTCGACAGTCTGTGAGCTATGACAAATGACGTCCTGCCCTCGAGCAGTCTCCTGATGCCCTGCTGCACAAGCCGCTCAGTGTGTGTGTCTATACTGGCAGTCGCTTCGTCAAGTATCAGTATCCGTGGATTTGCCAGCAGAGCCCTGGCAAATGCTATCAACTGCCGCTGTCCTGCTGACAGCCTGGTGCCGCGCTCATTCACATCCGTGTAGTACCCTTTTTCGAACTTCATGATGAATTCATGAGCAGACACGGCTTTGGCGGCCTCGACTACTTCCTCATCAGTGGCATCCAGCTTGCCGTAACGTATGTTTTCCATGATCGTGCCCGAGAAAAGGAATGTATCCTGCGGCATCACTCCTATCTGGCTCCGCAGGCTTTCCAGCGTCACATTGTTCACATTATATCCGTCTATCAGCACTTCCCCCGATGTGATCTCATAAAATCTGCTTATCAGGTTCGCAACAGTGGTCTTGCCAGCTCCCGTCGAGCCTACCAGTGCTATCGTCTGTCCTGCTGACACATCGAAGCTGACATTGTTAAGGACCGTCTGTCCTTCGTCATAACCAAATGTCACATTCCTGAAAGAGACATCACCCTTTATCTCAGGCAGCGGCTTTGCATCTGGTCTGTCTTTTATATCAGGTTCGATATCGAGTATCTCAAATATCCTTTCCGCCCCCGCCATATTGGTGACAAGCTGATTGTAAAAATTGCTGATATTCATGATCGGCTGCCAGAACATCGACACATAGCTGCTGAACGCCACGAGCAGTCCCGGTGTTATAGTGCCTGTACCAATCATGCTTGCTCCAAACCAGAATACCAGTATCGTTCCGACTCCCCATGACATTTCAACAGTAGGCCAGAAGAAGTCATTTATCCTCACAGCCCTGACGAATGAATCTTTCCATTCGTTGCAAAGTTCCAGAAACACACCAGAGGTTTCCTGTTCTGCCGCAAGGCTCTGCACCACTCTTATACCTGAGAAATCCTCATGTGTGAACGCATTGAGGTTTGATGATTTTTTTCTGTGCAGCTGCCATCTCTTTCTGGAGACAGTCGAAATGAAGAAAAAGGTCACCAGCATAAATGGCAGTGTGGCCAGAGCCACCAATCCCAGCCTGTAATTCATCACCATCATTATCACGACCACAGCAGCTATTTTTACAAGCTCAGGTATCAGGCTCGTGACACTGTTGGCGAATACGTCGTTGAGCGAGTTGACATCCCCTATGATCCTGGCCAGGATCTTGCCGGCAGGCCTGCTGTCGAAAAATGAAAACGACAGCTTCTGTATATGCGAATAAAGCTGCTGCCTTATCGTCAGAAGTATACTGTTGGATACCCTGCCCATTATCAGCATCCTCAACCGTGAACATACCACTGCCACTACATTGATAAGTATCATGATACCGCCAAGCAGGAACAGGTTTTCCCAGTCACCCTCTGCAATATACTTGTCGATCCCCAGCTTCATCAAATAGGGGTTGGACAGTTCCACCATGATGACAACAGCCATCAGAAGCAGTGTTTTTATGACCGGACCCATATACGGCCCAAGATATGACATCAACCTTTTGATTATCGTTATGTTCAGACTCTGTACAAGCTCCTCGTCTTCCCTGAAATTGTTTATCGGCATTATACCACCTCTTTTTCCAATGCATCCACATAATCGCGGTACTGCTCACGATATGTCTCATAATACCGGCCCCGCAGACTTAGCAACTCTTCATGACTGCCTCTTTCCACGATCCTGCCGTCTTCAAAATAGAGGATCTCATCGGCATTCTTAACAGCCGATATCCTGTGGGCTATGATAAAGCAGGTAAATCCTTTCCTGCGCTCCAGCGCCTTTTGGATCGCATACTCGGTCTCCATGTCCAGCGCCGAAGTCGAATCGTCCATTAACAATACCGCTGCATCCCTGACAAGAGCCCTGGCTATGGATATCCTCTGCTTCTGTCCGCCTGACAGCCCGACACCTCTCTCCCCTATCACAGTCTGGTAACCATCGGGCATCTGAGACACGAATTCTTCGACCATAGCGTCTCTGCAGGCTGCCGTGAACACCTCATCAGACACCTCACCGGCACCGAATTTTATGTTTTCCTCAATGGTATCCGAAAAAAGGAACGTGTCCTGCATGACCACTGCTACATTTTTTCTGAGGGTATGAAGGTCCATTTCCTTCACATCAATGCCGTCAAAGTATACGCTTCCGGAGGAGCAGTCGTAATATCTGCCTATGAGGTTCATCAACGAACTTTTCCCTGCTCCTGTCATACCCATTATTGCAATCGTGCTTCCTGGCCTTGCATCGATATTTATATCCTTCAGCACCCTTACCCCATCATAATCAAAGCACACGTCCCTGAATTCCACATGCCCGCATATTTTCTCCGGGATCTTCGGTTCAGGGCTGTTCTTTATGTCAGGCTCCTCATCGAACAGCTTGTTTATCTTTTTTACAGATGCTATGCACTGAGCCACGATAGTTACCAGCCAGCCCATCATCCTGAGCGGCCATATCAGCATCCAGATATAGTTGCTGAAGGCAACCAGCGTACCCAGCGTCATCTCTTCGCCAATGACCAGGTAACCGCCTGCCGTGATGACAATTACGATCACGATATTGGACAGGAACTCGATAAGCGGATTATATTTCGCCATGGACTTTACCAGGTCGTAATTGATCCTGAAGTTTTCCTCATTTTTCTTCAAAAACTTCAATATCTCGTATTTCTCTCTGCCAAAGGCTTTAACGACCCTGACACCGGCTATGTTCTCCTGTGCAGTCATATTTAACTCAGCCCTCTGGTCACTGATCTTTTCATACAGCCTGCCTGCCTGTCTTTCAAGCCTGAACACCACATACTCTATTAGCGGCATCGTCACAAGGCTGATCAGTGCCAGCTTCCAGTTGATCATGAACAGGATCACGGCAGCGACGCCAAAATAAATGATCTGCTCCACCAGCAACGATATGCCGTAGCAGATGGCATGCATAATATTCTCTGTATCTTCCTTTATCCTTGACATCAGCTCTCCTGTATTGTTTTTATCAAAGAATGCGAAAGAAAGCTTCTGTATATGGTCAAAAAGCTTTTTCCGGAGGTCCACGATCACCCTGGAACTGGACAGGTCAAACATGTACTCCTTGACATACCCAAGGACCGCACGCCCGATGGTGATCACAGCCAACGCCACCAGAGCCGTCCTCAGATAAGCCATTTCTCCGTTCATTATGACCCTGTCGATAATCTCACCGACATAATATGGATTATACATATCGAGCACTATGGCTGTAATCAGCGCTGTAAAACCTATGCTGTATGTGATCCATTGTTTTGCTGTCAATTTCAACAGTCTTTTCAATCTGATTCCCCCTTAGCCCGGTCTTTCACTTTAAGTTCGGTGATCTACTCCAGGCCTGGTGTTTTGCCTTGCCCGGCGAATACCGGACTTCCCTTCCTGTACGGTCAACCCCATGGATATCCGCGGACTTACACAGGAATTCTCCTCTGTCATGATCCGACCCTGTTGCCGCCAATACCCGCAGTTTTGCCACAGATATCTCAACATCCCGTCCTGCCGTGCTGCAGATTCATCAAAGGTAACTCATGGATCCGTTGCTGCCATGCTCCAAAGAACTGCCAAATGCATCAGAAATGAAAATAGACCGTAACTTCCGCCACGGCCCGAATAATTAAAGGCCGCGGAGATAACCCACGGCCTGCTTTTTCCTGAAATGCTTCAACTTCAGAAAACACTTCTGGGCAAGGCAGGGTCATCTGATGCCATTTTTCTGTTCTTATTGAGTTTTGCAGCATATGCTGCCATGATTCTGATTCTGTAAAGTTTTACTGACATCCTCCTGCCTCCTTCCTTGTTATTTGATTATTTGTGAAACTCACATAAGCATATATTAATCCAGAAATGGTCATTAGTCAAGAATTTATTTACAGAAGGTCGTGTCAACTTGTTTTAGGTTTTGCGTTAATGTACCCCCTTTTTTGGGGCAAGGATCATATAGCAAACCCGTTATCTCGTATAGATCTAAGTGTCCGTGTCAGCGGTGTTACTTTCCCGCTATTCAGCAGCGTTATATTATCTATCAGCTCTCTCGGGGCATCCTATAAACTTTTGTTGCTTTGCTCAGTATTTCCTTTTTTACCTTGTATGAGTCTTTAGACTTCCTGATATGCTTTGTTTCTACATGCCCTCCATTGTAGCAATATACCCTAAGCTCTACCATTGCCTTCAGCCCTTCCCGGCTCCATCCGACTGGCCTGCTGCTCACCCTGTCGTAACTTTCGATCCCCATTGCCTCATCTGCCAGGTAGCTGTATGTCCCATCCCTTTTGTTCCTGTAATATCTCCTGCTAAAGCTTGCATTGCCAAACTGGGTATATATCTCCCTCTTATCTCCCTTGTGCTCTGCTACATATCCTTTTTTCTCCCTGCCTGCCCTGTCTTTAAATATCGCCTCATCTATGATTTCACAATAGGTGCTTATCAGTTGGATGTTCAGGTTGTCAGATTTCTTCCTGAGCTCATTCTCCAGTTCTTCGAGTTTTCTTATTTTGCCTGCACTGAGAAATCCCAAAACATCAATGATGTAATTTTCTAAAATCTGCTATATAAATATTATTCACAAGAGACTCCTCCTTTGGTGTTTTGTTTGTTTTTTGTTGACCAATATTTTACCAAATAAGAGGGGCCTCTTGTTTTTTTGTCCTAAAACAATTTTACACTAAGTTTACAGAAAGCCTGTCAATTTTCTTTTCCGATAACAATGGCCGTCACAGGTCCGCATACAACCGTCAAATAAGGCTTTGCGGAGTGGTCCGGCTACTGCTCCGGCTCCCTCAGTATCTCCTCCCGCTCCCTTTTATTTCTTTCCTGTTCCTCATCATACTCCTTTTCCAGTTCCATTATTTTTTCATATGTACTGTTGTTGACCACGCCTGTTCTATAGAGGTTATAGTCCTTCTGGAACTCCAGGACTGCTTTTTTCAGTGAACTGCCGAAGATCCCGTCTTCACCGCCATGGTAATAACCCAGCTTTTTCAGAGCCCTCTCCACTGCCAGCACATCTGACCCCACATCGCCATCTCTCATCGGATAAAAAGGCCTGTTCTCATAAACCACTGTAACCAGAGCATTGTGCGGAACGAGTCTGTACAACTCACGCACCTCATCATTGCGCATCCTGATACACCCCTTGGAGTTGTTGATCTTGCCGACAGCCCAAGGGTCAGTGGTCCCATGGATGCCATACTTGCCCCAGGGCACGTTGAAGCCCAGCCAGGCACCTCCGAAGCCTTCGCCCCAAGTATCCTTGCCGATGATCCTCCACGTCCCCAGAGGCGACGGCGAGCTGGGTTTCCCACCAGACACCTCATATGTTCTGATCAACTGGCCATCCCTGTATACATACATTAGTTTCTCATCCAGGTCTGCATACAGGTGCCAGCCATTGGAACTTATATCATGTTTCTTTTCCTTTTCCGTCTCCCCGATATGAATGGAACTGGCATCCTCACGCTGATCAACGTCCACGGCTGATGCCTGATCATCCATATATTCACCTGCCATAGATACGGTCATCCGCTCCGCTCCATCACAACTGCAGCCGCCAGGTCTGTTCACATCAATGGTGTCCGCGACGGATCCGATGAATATGTATCCTGTATCCCTTGCCATATATACTGATCCTGTACCAGGCATGATGAAGGCCAGATAAAGGATTATTGCCATGGCAAGCATAGTATACAATATCATATCGATACTTCTTTCAGACAAGACATACACCACCGGATGCATAAATGCACTACTAAAATAATATGCTGATTCAGAGATAATAGTATTTTACCTGCCTGGATCACATATTGATTTCTTCAGGAAAACAAAAACGAACGCACAGTGCCCCGTCGACAAAATGTTTTGGTGCAAATATTACTGATTGGTTATAAATACGTTAAAATAAAGTTAACTTACAGGTAATGATGAAACTTTTGTAGAATTAATATGTCGAAACAGGTAGTAAACATAAGATTCTGCATAAGGAGCCAAGGATGATAAATTTACTGAATCGAACTGCTTCATTTTTAATGATGGTAATTATACTGATGACACTGGCCTCTGCCAACGCCTGTGCCATTAAACGCGATGCGGTTATGCCAGCCTCAGCCGATGTTCACGGCAGTTATGTTGATCCCGCCAATACAGCAAAGGTGCTCTCTGCCGGATCCAAAATGCCGGACGACATCATGGAGGGCACTGTATTTCTGTCTGCATCGGCTTTAACCTCCGACAGCGGGACAAAAAGCAAGGCAGACCAGAATACACTGATCAGTGCAAAGGAGGAAATGCGCGGATTATGGGTCGCATCAGTGGTCAATATCGACTATCCGTCGAAACCCACAGCAGATCCGGAAATCCTGAAAAAAGAAGCACTTGAGATATTGGACAATGCAAAGAACACAGGTCTCAATGCAGTTTTCCTTCAGGTACGTCCTACGGCTGATGCTTTTTACAAATCCAAGTACTTCCCCTGGTCCAAATTCCTCACAGGCACACAGGGAAAAGCACCGGACAAAAACTTTGATCCCCTGGCATTCTGGATAGAAGAAGCCCATACCCGGGGCATCGAACTGCACGCATGGATCAATCCGTACCGCATCACCAAAAAGACCGCATCTGAAGCCAAACCCACCATAAACTCGCTGCATTACAGCCATCCCGCACGCAAGAATCCGGAGTGGGTCGTGCAGTACAAGGACGGGAACCTGTATTTCGATCCTGGTATCCCGGCCGTGCGCAAGCTTATAGTGGACAGCATCATGGAACTGGTTGAAAACTATGATATCGACGGCATCCATTTTGATGATTATTTTTATCCCGGAAGGGATTTCAACGACTCAAAAACTTATGCTGCTTACGGTAAAGGTTTCAAAAATATCGGTGACTGGAGACGAAACAACGTAAACCAGCTTGTTTCAGAAGTGTATGACGCAATCAAATCGACAGACAGGGATGTCCGCTTCGGGATCAGTCCTTTCGGTATATGGGCAAACAAAAAGAACAACTCCCTGGGGAGCGACACCAACGGTCTCGAGACATATTACGACCACTTTGCCGATGCCAGGAAATGGGTCAAGGACGGCATCGTCGACTATATTTGTCCGCAACTGTACTGGAACATCGGCTATAAGGTCGCAGACTACAGCAAGCTGCTCACATGGTGGAAGGATGTGGTGAGCGGAACGTCTGTGGATCTGTATATAGGTCATGCGGCTTACAAAGCCGGTGATCAGGACAAGACAAGTCCATGGCATGGTGTTGCGGAAATCGAAAGACAACTGCTGCTCAACAGACAATATCCCGAGGTCAAGGGCAGCCTGTTCTTCAATTATACGTCACTGGCAAACAGCCCTGCTCTCAGAGCCGCAATAAGAGGGGTATACGATCGGCTCGACGGCAAAACCACACACATTCCTTTAACAGTATCTTGGCCGTCAAAGGATATTACCACCACCTACACCAAATATTACCTCAGTGGTGCGTCGGATCCGTCAAAACCACTCTATATCAACGGGAAACTGGTCGAGAACCGTTCCCCCAAAGGCTATTTCGGAGTGCTGATGGACCTGGAAAATGGTGCAAACACCTTCACTTTTTCTCAGGAAGGTTCATATATCATCCGTACCATCACAAGATCCGCCGGAACTTCCACTGCAACAAAGATGACCAGTGCTGAAATAATCCCATCATCAGTGTTCCCGCAATCACAGGAATACAGGATGCCCGGCGAAAAAATAACCCTGACCTGCCAGGCGCCTGCAGGAGCAAAAGTAACGGTCAGGATCGGCGGTAAAACGTACAATATGACCACCTCATCCAAAAGCGGCGGCATGTATCGGGCCACATTCACCTATACGTATACGATTCCCTCCTACTCCGGCACACCCCGCATAATCGATCTCGGGGCGCCGGTATACACTATGAACTACAATGGTACTGTAAAATCGGTCACTGCACCAGCCAAAGCAGGAGTAATCATGAAAGGTACTCCGTTCTACGCGGAGGTGAAGAATGAGGACATCGATACATTTGAAACCCCCAACTCGGCCAATGGCGCCGCTTATGAGCTCCGTAAGGGAATGGTCGATTATGTGACCGGCATGACTGGTAGTTATGCCCGGCTGGCATCAGGCCTGTGGGTCAGAAAAACCAGCATATCCACATTTAATTCGAAAACTGCGCTGGCTCCGGCAATCACTTCGGCAGCGTATAAAACCGGTGAAAAATGGGATACGCTGAAACTGGCATATCCGTCATCGCTGGCTGCGACAGCTTCATTTGACGGGTCTAAGCTGAAGGTGAACATATCAGCTGCAGCATCAGGCGTTGTCCCCGTATTGCCTTCGGATTCACTGTTCTCTTCGGCAACGTTCGCGAAGGACGGACATGTCGGCCAATATGTGCTGACATTGAAACCAGGTACTAATATTGAGGGCTATTATATAGAAAAAGTATCCGACGGCATCATCGTCCATATAAAGAGACCAGTCATGGCTGCACCGGGAGACAAACCGCTTGACGGTATAGTGATCATGCTCGACCCCGGGCACGGAGGCAGCGACTCAGGTGCGATAGGCCCCCTGGGAACAAAGTATCCGGAGAAAATGATAAATCTGAACAATGCACTCCATCTGAAATCCGTACTTGAGAAGCTTGGGGCGGATGTACTCATGACCAGGACGACAGACGTATATGTCTCGCTTTCCGACAGGCTGACAGCCTCAAGAGATGCAAAACCGGATATGTTCCTGTCACTCCACGCCAACAGCATGGCAGAAAACGTTGATATTTCCAGGATAGAAGGCTTCTCGGTGCATTACAAGGAGGCTCTTGCCAAGCCGCTGTCTCAGGCGCTTTGCAATGGTGCGGCTGCTGCAGGACGCGTCGACAGAGGCATCAGATGGGCGAATTTCTACGTAGTCCGTGGCACCTGGGCACCCTCAATGCTGATAGAAGCAGGCTTTGTTCCAAACCCGACTGAATTTGAGATGCTGACCGATGATATAGAGCAAAGATACCTGGCCATGAAGCTGGCCGATGCCATAGTGGAGTACTTCTCCAGTCAGCGCTGATAAAGCCGCTGAAAAAATACCGGACAGGTTGATTAAGGCGTTTGCCCTCAATTCGGGGCAAGCGCTTTTTTATTCATCTGATTTTCCAAATCTTAAAATAAGTATTGACATGACACCACACATGCTGTATAGTTAGTTGCATAAGTAACTAACCACTTAACTATGGAACGGGAGGTGTAGTATTGAAGCTGGACTTCAGCAATGAAAAACCGATATATCTGCAGATCGCTGAAAGCATCGAGGATGACATCATAAGGGGCGTCATCGAAGAAGAGACCCAGATACCGTCGACGAATCAAATGGCTGTAATATATAAAATCAACCCTGCAACAGCAGGCAAAGGCATCAACCTGCTGGTAGACAGAGGCATCCTGTATAAAAGGAGAGGAATAGGAATGTTTGTTGCTGGCGGTGCCAGAAAAAAAATACTGGAAGAAAGAAAAAGCAGCTTTTACAGCAACTACATAGTTACATTGCTGGATGAAGCCAGAAATCTCGGGATCGGGATCGAAGAGCTTATTGACATGATTCGGAAAGGAGATAGATCAGATGAATGACAACGTATTGCTTGAAACGATATCATTGACAAAACGCTACAAAGACGTAACGGCACTGAAGGACTTTTCAGTGAAGCTGAAGAGCAATAAGATCTACGGGTTGCTTGGCCGCAATGGCGCCGGCAAAACAACACTGCTCGACACAGTCACTTCAAGGATATTCCCGGACAGCGGAAATGTCAGGATTTTCGGGCAGGATGCAACGGAAAATCAGCAAATACTGCCTCTCATTTGCTATATGCCTGAAAAAAACTACTTCATACCAACCATGAGGGTGTCTGATATATTGAAGGTGTCTGCAATGTTCTATGAGAACTTTGACATGGGATATGCCGATCAACTCTGTGTCAGATTTGGTCTTGACAAAAGAAAAAAATACAAGACCCTCTCAAGAGGGTATGAATCTATACTGCGCATCGTCATCGGGCTTGCATCAAGGGCTCCTCTGACGATCTTCGATGAACCCGTACTGGGCCTTGATGCGGCAGTCAGAGATCTTTTCTACAGGGAACTGCTGGAGGATTATACAAACAATCCGCGGACTTATATCGTTTCCACACATTTGATCGAGGAATCAGCGGATGTCTTCGAGGACGTCCTCATAATCAAGGAAGGACAGCTCATAACTCAGCTGCAGGTTTCCGAACTCAAAGAAATGGCTTTCTACATGTCCGGCAAACCGTCTGAAGTCGATGCGGCAGTAAGCGGCCTCAATGTCATCCACAGCGAGATGGTCGGAAGTGTGAAAATCTCCGCTGTTTTCAGCCGTTTCGACGACGGGATGAAGAAAAATATCCGGGCGCATGGCGTGGATATATCACCGATACCGATACAAAAGCTGTTTATCTATCTGACCAACAGTAACAGGGAGGGAATGCAATGAACAGGATTTCCAAATGCCTTCGTTTTCAATTGAAGAATATGCTTAAAAGCACATTTTGGTTTGTTGTCATATATAGCCTGGTGGTGTTCGCACTTATTTCGCCAGTGCTCCTCTTCAGCGACGGAGCTGCAGGATCATTCAACACGAGCCTCTATATCGGTGCTGCATTCTTTGCATTCATTTATGTCATTTCAGATTATAGGGCTTCATTCAACTACCTTATGATAAACGGGAATACCAGGAGAACGATTTTTCTTTCGACTACTGCAGCAAATATCATAATGTCCATAGTCCTGGCAGTATTATCATTCCTCTACAATTTCATTGACGAGTTCGTCCTGACAAAATTATCGAACAGTGCCCATGAGAACACCTCACTGTTCCAACTGTTTTATCCCAATGCAGTCAAGGCTATGGAACTACCTTATATGGCCGCCCTTTTCATACTGATCACAGGATTCTCGATGTTGTATGGAGCCCTTGCCTACAAATTCGGCAAATATTTCATCACGATCTTCTGGGTTGGCGTTGGCCTCATGTTTGCTGCAATACCTTTGTCAAGCAGCGCTTCGGGCATAAGCCTGCTCACCCTTATTGGAAAATTCCTGTGGCTGAACCACCCGCATGGCATGCTGCTGGCTTCTGTCAACTTTCTGATAGCCGCCCTTGTATTCAATGCCGCCGTATATCTGATCTCTTCACGTCAGTCGCAAACTGCTCCTGTCACATGACCTTTGAAAAAAACGCAGCCATATGCACGGCAATGCTGCACATGCATATGGCTGCACTTTAACACTTCGGACCATCCTCTCACAGAAGCAGGAGAAGCAACAGCCCGTTATAAGTACAAAGGTACTGATTTTCCTGAACAAAACCGGATAACAACTCACGCACTGGATCTGTGCAGCACCTCTATAGTCTTAAGGCAGAACGATATCGCTGCCTCAGTAGCAGCAGCCTCTATGGATTTGCCGGCAAAGGGCGTGGTCCCTCCTATGACAGCCAGCACTGCTCCGGTGAGCACAGGGCTGCCGCCTTCTTTAATGAACTGCTGACTGTACAGTTGCCCAAGTGTGAACAGTATGCTGGTCTCCATCTCTGAAGCCAGCACTCCGCCGTCTTTCAAAATGCGCATATACTCTTCATTCTCATTGCGCTTCGGCCCTGCCAGCATCTCCCTTGCATAAAGAGAATCCTTTGTATGCACTACTCCGAAGAACACTTCGCAGGGCGGATCCGGGCTCATTTCCATCCATGCTTTATGTGCGGCTGTCAGGAACTCCATCGATGGGACCGCCGGCATTTCCACGGGCAGATACCTGCTGGTGGTCGACTCATCCTTCACACTGCCCGTCGGCACTACAACCGAGCCTGCCGGTATGTATTCCGGCTGCATGGAACCTGAGGTGCCTATCCTTATGAGGTTCCGCGCTCCGAGGCCGATCAGTTCATTAATTATTATGTCGGCACTTGGTGCACCCATGCCCGTTGAGATCACTGCCATGTCAATATCTCCGGCACCGGTCTCCATCCTGCCGAGATACAAATTGTGGTTTCTTGGATGTTTCTTTACAACGACATCCTTCCACATCGATGCAATCTTTTCCGCCCGTCCTTCGGAACCGGGCAGCAGGACATAGCGCCCATGTACCCCATTCCCCTCAAAATCACTTTTTTCAGCATTTATATGGATCGGTACAAATCCGTCCCTACCCATCGACATCATTCCTTCCTCTGTGATATATCCATTTCATCAGTTGTCTGCTTCGCCGGCCGATAGGGCAGCGTCATCCGGCAATGGGTGATTACATAGAAGCCCCTTCAATCGATGCTTTGTGAATAGACACAAATGTCACCGCGCCTGGTCCAGCCCGTTGCGCACCAGAAATCCTGTCCCGGCCTGTTGTCTGCGAACACGAAAAGGTGGCACTTCCCGATGCCTGCCAGCTTAAGTTGCTGAAGATTCTTCTGCACCAGCATGGCACCTATACCTCTGCCCCTGTACTCAGGCAAAACGGCCGTATGGTAGATATAACCTCTTCTTCCGTCATGTCCGCACAGAGAAGTCCCGACTATCCTGCCACCGGCTTTGTAACACCAGCTCAGACCTGGATTCCTCAGCAAAAATTTAAGTATATCGCTTTCGGTATCAGTTTCACTGATACCTACTCCAGGCGTGTTTTTCCACAGCTCGACCATCTCGGCATAGTCATCAGGATGTATCTCTCTCATACCCGTATCTTTGTCCAGCCGGACCCAATAATGGCATATGCCGTCCACTATTTTCTGCAGTACTCCCCTGTTGTTTTCGATGACACGCCTGGATGCGGCATTGTCTTCTCTGCACATAACAAGTACCCGGGGAATATTTATCTCTGCCGCTTTTTTGAGCACTTCTCCAAAAAGCAGAGTGCCGTAACCTTTTCCCCTTTCAGAAGGCCTGATACAATAACCTGTATGCCCTCCCAGGCTTCTTAGCTTGTCATTGAGATATTTCCTTAGTTTAGCCATCCCCACGGGACGCCCGTCAACAAAAAGCCAGTAGATCGTCTCCGGGACATATCCGGGCTTCAGCCCTATGCCGCGGGACATATCGATCCAACGGCTCAACTGATCTTTGAAGTCCTCTGTCTTCGTATTATATGCACTGTTTTGAAATCCGTTTTCACCAGGGCCGATCTCATGGAGCATGTCAAGTATATCGTATCCGTCCCGGGTCGAACACTCGCGCAGTTCGATCCGCGCCGGCCATCCCTGTGACCCTGTTTGCAGCAGGAATTCATTCAAATCGTTCCTCATGCCACCCTCCATATTCCATTTGGATCATCGACCTGTTTTCTATTCAGTTACCGTCCGGATCCGACGATGAATATGTCCTGTATCATGCATTATTTTTCCTTTACCGTAAGCTAATTGCTCTTTTATCGACCTTATCTCTTTTTATAAATTATAATACATACTATGCCCGATGTCATGTATGTCATGTCCATGCAGTATAGAAATCTTTCCCTTGAATGTTGTCGAATTTTCTGATAATATCTGTAATAGTTTTGCTAATATCCATATTTTTCTGTTAAGCAAAAAGACCAGCGGACACGCTGATTTTAACTCTTTAAAAATGAAGTCGAATAATGAAGGAACAACGATAAGTTTGTCGAATATTATAATGTGGGTATATATATAACAGGATGTTTTTGTCAATTCACTTGTTCAGGAGCCAGACCGGCACATTTGGTCCGGCCAGGCAATTCAGCGGTAAACAGCCATATTCATAGCCAGCCTGCGGGACTGACCCCTTGCAGGCTCATAAAATGACCGGTATCACAAGGTGGAGTTATGGATATTATCAAAAACAATTTCTTAAGAATCGCTAAGCAACCTGACGGAGTATACATCGAAACGTTCAGGAAGGGATATTCTGTCAAGGACTTCAATATCCTGATGTCAAATAATCCGGAGATCAGGATCACCAGCTTCATTGCCGTGAGAAATGCCCTGATGAATGCCCCCCATCCCCCGGTGAAGTTCGGTGAAGTGGACGAACGGATCGTCATCGAGCTGACCGACAACGACATGAAAGCGTATGTCACCCTCCATGTTGACGAGTCCGAGTTATCCGAGAACAACGGGATCGAGCTTGTCAAGGAAATCCTGCTAAAGCTCAGGGAAAGAGGGATCGTCTTCGGAATAAAGACAGACGTCCTTATGAAGAGACTCCGCATCAAAGAGCCTATCCTCATCGCAGAAGGGATACCTCCGGTGAACGGCCAGGATTCGGTCATCAGGATGTTTGAGCTGAAAGACCCGAAACCTGAGATCAGAGAAGACGGCAAAACTGACCACTATGAGTTGAATATCATCAATAAAGTGGAAGCCGGAGACTGGCTGGGTGAAAGAACAGACCCCACCGAAGGAACTCCCGGAAAATCGGTGAAAGGCGAAACGATCCACCAACTGAAGGGAAAACTGCTACCGCTTTATTACGACGAAGCCACAGTCCGGGAAGTGTATGAAAATGGTGTAACCACTCTCTACTCAAAAGTCAACGGAGCAGTTCACTATACCGGTGATAAAATAGGCGTTTCCAATCATCTCGAAATACTGAATGATATCGATTTTAATACAGGTAATATAGATTTTGACGGATTTTTGACTGTGAAAGGATCCGTTGCTGACAACTTCTCCGTAGCGGCAAGTGAGGATATCGAGATACTCGGTGAATACGGCGTCGGAAGTGTGAAAGAAGTGGTCAGCCGGGGAGGCAATCTGCTCATCAAAGGTGGCATCGCCGGCAAAAACAAGGCTGTTGTAAAATCCACCAAGGATCTGTACACCAAGTACATTTCAGATGCAACAGTTATCTGCGACGGTATCGTACATGTGGGGTTTTACTGTCTGAACAGTCATATCGTAGCAAAACAGGTCATTGTGGAATCGGGCAAAGGAAAGATAGTCGGCGGGGTCATCGAAGCTGAGCAGAAAGTAGAGGCTGCATATATAGGCAATGATCATGAGGTGCGTACACTTATTAAAGTAGCAGGCTTCGACCGGAGCAAAATGAAGGAAGAGCTTGACAATCTCCATGAGGATCTGGTCAAGGCAAGAATACATCTGTCCAAGACGAAGCAGCGCTTTGCAGTTTATACGAGTACCTATGAGAGAAGTACCGAACATATCAGGGAATATGAAATTGTCAAGGAATTATATTTTAAAGCCAGGGAAAAAGTCAGGCAAATAGAAAAACAAATAAGAACTTTGCAGAGATGTTTTCGCGTCAAAGGTGAAGGCGAAGTAAATGTCCTGAAAAAAGTCTACCCTAATACAATGATCCAGATCAAGGGTGAAATAAAGGAGATAACAACGCCGGGAATAGCACCATGTTTCTTCATACAGGACAGGGAAATGAAAGAAACATGAAATCACCAGGGGAGGTCGTTATTCAATGGAATATGGTGAAATACTGAAACAAGTCGAGGAACAAAAAAAGGAAAAAAATCTGTCAGGCAAGATGTTCCGTTATTCCGGGCTGATAATGGCTGTGGACTATTTTTCGCAAAAACTGAATTCAGACCAGATAATGAACGCCGCCTTCGACTTTGTAAATGAGCTGCTCACCCTTGACAGTTCTTCTCTGTACTGTATCAGGGACGACTCCTATCAACTGGTCAGAGAGAAAGGCAGGAGTATCGGTATAAAAACAATAAATCGCAGTAAGAAACTCAATGATCTGGCCGTTTACCACGGAGGCATCCTTACAGATAAAGAAGCCATGCTTAAATATTTCGATAAAGAGACCTTCGCAAATTGCAACATAGCAATGATCGTCCCCATCACTGTAGACGGTCTCCTGGAAGGATTTATGCTGATACCTGAAAAAGTCTCAGGTACCTTCGATGAAGATGATCTGATAATATGTGAAGTCCTCATGAATCTCTGCAACAGTGCAATGAGGAATTATGAATCGTACAACGAACTCAGGGTCATCAATGAAAGCCTGGATGAGAAAATATTCAACCTCTTTGCAATAAACCAGTCTTCAAAGGCACTACTGAGCCAGCTTGACCTTGATTCACTATACGGTCTGGCCATTGACGTTTTCTCCGAACTGACACAGAGCTCTGCAACAGGCTTTGTACTGTTTGATGAGAAAAGCGAGAAATACGTCCTCCGTTCGCACAGATTCGTACTGGAATACGTTGAATCACTGGACATCGTATTGGAGAAGCATGACGATGCAGTGACAGATCCAAACAGGATAATCATCGATACTTCTGACAGTTCTGACATACAGTATTTCTGCAGTATTTTCAAAGATGGGCTTAGCCAGCTGTCTCCGCTGAAAGCCCAGTATATCATCCTTCTCAACAAGGAAGACCAGATCCTCGGATTTGTCACGCTTGGAGCGACAATCACGGGCACACCTTATAAAAAGAACATATTTGAGTTGATCGAAAGCCTTGCATCTTCGACTTATATTGCTATTTCCAATGCAAAGCATTTCAGACAGGTCGAAGAGCAGAAAAAGATCATCCAAAACAAACTGGACAGACTTATCTCGCTGAACAACCTGGTCAAAAATATCAACAGTTCAATGGATGTGGAGACACTGCTCGATATCACGATGAACACATTGAATGTCTCTTTCTTCGTGGATAAATGCCTCATCGCCACATATGACAGCGGCAAAAATCTGTTTGTGGTAAGAAACAACTACGGTATCAATGAGAATATCTCTGTCATTGAACCCACAGAAAGCTGGAAAAGAATTTTAAGAGGCAGAACCGCCCTGGCATTGGATGACGAAGCCCTGGTGAAGTACTTCGGCAGCAATTTCAGGGAAAATCTCGGAGACATCACCGGTGCCCTGATAGTTCCTGTATATCTGGACAGAGCAGAGGTAGAGCTTCTCGGCCTCATTGTTGTCTTCAGCTTTTTCGACAGTCTGATAAGTGACGAAGAGAATGTACTCACCCTTGAAACCATTGCAGGGCATATCGCCCCGATCCTGCATAATCTGAATGTCATCGAGGAGCAAAAGCTGATTCTCATGCCTGATTATGCAGAAATGTTCAAAAAAGACCTTGAGATGGAAATAAAGCAAGCCGAAGAATACGGGCTTGAGCTTTATATAATTAAGATCAGCAGTCCCGGTAAATTCAGCTTCAACCATACCCATATGGCCGAAAAACTCAGGAGCAGATTCAAAAAGGTCTATCCGCTGGCGTATAATACAGTGTATGTCATAGTCAACAAAAAAGAAGATACAGATAAGGAAAGCATACTGGAACTGCTGGGGTCCGGGGACATATCAGTCGAAACTGAGATCCTGGGACAGGATTTCGGCAGTCTTGAAGAGTTTCTGGCACAATAGTATTGATATCATCTCAATCGAGCAGCTTTTGATAGTTTTCCATCAGCCTGATAAAATCGCGGCTGTCGCCTCCTGTATCAGGATGGTACTTCTTTGCAAGCTCTCTGAAACGCTTCTTGATGTCTTCAGCCGTAGCATCAGGCGGAAGCCCCATCCAGTCAAGGGTATCAGGATCATACAGATGTGCTCCGGTGATGCCGTTTTCGGTGTAATATCTGTAATATACATTGAAGAAGAATTCATCCACCACATTCTTATACTCTTCCCTGTCCATCGCTGCTATATCTGCCAGCCTGTATTTTGCTCCCGGATTGCTTTTATCCCCCAGACTGAAGAAATCGTCCCACACCAGTCTGATCCGACCGCTTTTCGAAATAACGTCCGCAGTGTAATTTGCCGCATGGAAGGCCCCTCCAAAGCGTATCCTGATCTCCAGCTTCTTAAGCCTTCTCAGTTTTCTTTTGATTTCATCAAATCGACTGTGATCCGCCATCGAATGGCCCTCCCTACGCTTCCTGCCTGTACCGGTGTCAGTGGTGGATGATCCCTGTCACTGTACTGCTGGCTATATACTTATTTCAACTGCGAGTACAGTATTTTCACCAGTGTATTGTCATGATCCTGCGAATACTCCCAGAACATTACGCCGCCAAGCCCCCGGGATCTGACATAGGAAGCCTTGTGCTCCAGCGATACAGGATCGTCATAGGTGATGAAATGCTTTCCGTTCCATAGGTACGGTGCCTTTGCACAGTCATCCCAGTACCTTCTGAAACCATTTTTATTTATATAATCCTGAACCAGTTCCCTGTAACTATATGATGCACATCCGGAAGCGACAGGAGCATACAGTCCGTTTGATGACACCTCCGATACATCCCATCCCCTGCCATAGAAGGCACATCCCAGCACCAGCCGGTCTGCAGGCACACCACTTTCCAGGCATATCCTTACTGCCGCATCGGCAGAAGGCGCATCACTTTTTGCTTCAGTACTGTAAAGGCAGGTGTGGTGTCCGGTTTCAGTTGAGAATCCATGAGCGAAATCATAGGTCATCAGATTTATGTAGTCCAGTATGCCGGATATGCTTTTCAGATCATATAGCCGCAGCGTATAGGCCGTCCCTCCAAGTGCGGCTGTCAGTTGGTATCTCTTCCCGTCTTCGGCACCGCGCCTGTCCAGCTCTCGTCTCAGCTCCTCCAGCAGAAGGTTGAAGTTTTCCCTGTCTTCAGGTCGTGATTTTATCCCTGCATCCGATGAACCCGGGTATTCCCAGTCAATGTCGATGCCGTCAAAATGGTTGCTTCTCATAAATTCAACAGCTGACCCGGCAAACCTCGATCTGGATCCGTCAGTCAATACCGCGTCGGAAAACCCATCGGCGCCCCACCCTCCTACAGATATCATCAGCTTCAAATGCGGGCATCGGCTTTTCAGCAACCTGATCTCATCGAGTCTGTCAGGTGCTGCATCTGAGATGATACCATCTTTGACCAGCGCAAAGCTGTAATTGAGATGCGTCAGGTAATCGCCCCTTATATCATCTATGCTCCAGTCTTTTCTGCAATAGAGGTAAGCAGCAATAACATGGCCTTTATACATTCTGTTTCCTCTCATCAAATCCGACCTTTATACATTATATATCATACGCCGCCTGTCAAAACAAGATTAACATCCTTTGATGCGCCATTTATTATGCCTGCTGATACCTCGACTACTAACCGTTCAGAAATCTGCCTGAGATCCTTGCCGCAATAATGAGCCATCCCGCACCGAGCACGAATCCGGCCAGTACATCGCTGGCGTAGTGTACGCCAAGATAAATCCTGCTCAGACCGATCAGCAATACCATAGCAGCTATGATGCCGGCAAACAGGTATTTACTCCGGTGTCTGCCATGTCTGACGAGCAGATATGCAATAAAGCCGTAAAAAATCACAGAATTCATAGCATGACCGCTTGGAAAGCTGTATCCTGTCGCCTCAGTGAGTCTGAAGAGTTCTGGTCTCGGCCGGCGAAAAATCAGCTTAAGGATCTGATTGAACAGAGCACCAAAGGCTATATTAGCCGAAATCAGCAGGCCTGGCCGATAATACTCCTTTTTTCTGAGTATGAAAACCAGGGCGGGTATTATTAAAGCAAGAAAGGTAATGGCCCATTCCGAACCCAAAAATGTGACGATTTTCATAAACCGGGTCATACCGTCTGAAATAAAGCCGGAAACACACTCATAAACAGCATCATCGAAGGACATGATGCCATTCCACAAGCCTGATGCCGGCATTATTTCCGTTAAACACATACTCATTTGCAATGCTCTCATTCTTCTTTCTTTGTATATGTCGTTATTCGAGTACCACTGCCGTGCCGGAGGCCGTGACCATCAGCATATTGCCTCCCTGCCCCAGCACCTCATAATCCACATCAACGCCGACAACAGCGTTGGCCCCGATACTCTCAGCTCTGCGGACCATTTCCATTACGGCCTGATCCCTGGCATCGATCAATTCTCCCTCATAAGAACCTGATCTTCCGCCGAAAAAGTTGGTGAGCCCCGCTGCAAAATCCTTGATGAAGTCCACACCTGAAACAACTTCTCCAAATACTATCCCTTTGTACTCCCTGATTTTTCTCCCTTCAATGGATGGTGTCGTCGTAACCAGCATATCATAACCCTCCGTTTTTATTTATACATATATACGATGCTGAAGAAATAATTCTTCAAAAAGTTGATGCTATTTCTCATTTTTCGCCCAACCTGTTTAAGTCAGAAGCCAGGCCATCCGTAAAATCAACATTGACATAAAGTAATAAACCGTAACTCTTCTCATATTATTATCATAAATTGTAACATGGAAAACAATTGTGATTTCAATATCAGAACAGGAGGATGGTCGATGTATAATTACTACCGTGACAATGCGGGTTTGATGCCAATGCAGAATCCGGGCATGATGCCGGCCCAGCA
>DGEE01000014.1:0-967 GCA_002385815.1 Hungateiclostridiaceae bacterium UBA3934 | reverse complement strand
TGATGCCGGCCCAGCACGCGAATGTGATGCCGGTTCAGAATACAGGTATGATGCCGATGTCAAATGTGGAGCATATGCCGTCTGCCAATTTGATGCCCATACACAATGCGGGCCTTATGCCATCTGCTAACGTCATGCCGATGTATAACCCCTGCAACCCGATGGCATCAATGCCGGCTCATTCCAACCAGTTTGCAGAAATGCCGACAGAAGATCTTGAAGCCTTATTTCCACAGACCTACAACATTATTCAGCCAGTCGTTGAAAACGCATGCGACAACTGGATGAGCAAGCATGGGGAAAAGTGCCCGTCAAAGAAAGAGTATGAGTCTTTGGTCTCAGACATCTACGGGAAAGTGGAGGCTAATGTAGAAGCCGCTGTCAAAAACAGCCCGAACCCTGAAGAAAGACAGTTCTTCGGCGGCGGCAGACGTCTGTTGAGAGATTTCATAGGCGCTCTCCTGATCACAAACCTGATCCGCAGGAGAAGACGTCCGTTCTACGGTTTTGGTTCGCCGTACTACGGCGGGTTTTATGGCGGTTACCCGTTTTACTGATTTAGTGTGCTGCGGCGGCAATTATTTCACCATCGGGTTTGCTTCTCTGCGCCTGTGCAGTACATTAAGCCATTCACAGGGCACCGGACGGAGAGGGTCTGTGCAGAAGACAAGGGGTCCGGATCAGACCCCTTGTCTCATACAATGAAGGTGCTTTTCAATGAATCATCACTGCCTGCTTATTTTTCAAACAACGCCAATATCATGTCTCTCTTTTTATAATACTTGTCCAGATATTTCTGGTTCAGGCCATATCTGTCATAACCGCCTGCTCCGCGCTGATATATCGAAAGCGCAACATCCCTTTTCTCCTGGCCTTCCAGATCCTGTACCCTTTTGTCGACCAGTATCCAGCTGTAAAAGGCAGTGCCCCACACTATGTTCACAGAACCTGTCTCTTATACACATCT
>DGEE01000028.1:3527-6406 GCA_002385815.1 Hungateiclostridiaceae bacterium UBA3934 | reverse complement strand
AGATGTGGCAACCTGCGTCGTCACAATCTCCGCAATGGCTTCACCCAGCCCATCTGAGCTTACCTTGAGAGTGACCTTGCCAGGCTCATAGCCGGCTCTGATTATCGCCTGGCACCTTCCGAGGTAACTGGTGAATTCCCCTTTGGTGTAGTTTTCTGTTGTCACAGGTCTGGCTGATCCAAAGGCTATGAGTCGACCGGCACCTTCGACCTCTGCCCTGATCAGCCTGTCGTCAAAGGGCACACGCCTTCCCTCACTGTCTGCCACGACCACATTGGCATAAACAAGGGATCGTCCATCTGCAAGAGCCTCTGTCTGCTCCAGTTCTATCAGCAGCTTCGCCGCTTCACCTGCTGTGACCAACTCATACTCAGACAACTTACCTCCTTTGCGATCATAGCTTACTGCCTTTATTGTACCCGGTACGTATTTAACATCAAATGAAGCTATGAAGCCATTTGCTTTCCCTGCCGGCTTCCTGCCGCAAGACTCACCATTTATAAAAATCTCTGCTTCACTGCCGGCCGTATAGACATCGACTCTAACCGGTGCTCCTTCGAAGCCTTTCCATGTCCACTCACTGGCTCCCTCCGGAAATCCCCACTGGCTCATGATTTCTCGTTTTCCGTAGTTGGCAGGATCGTGGACAAATATATACGTCTCATCCGAACCCCAGACGACCCTTCTGAGGTAAAGCTGTGCTCTGCCATGTCCGCACAAATCAAGATCACCACAGAATGCCGTTCTCCAGGGAAACTCTGCCGGGGGCAATTTGTACTGAGGATCGGTCTGAGAAACATATGCCGTCATGCCTATCCCAGCCTCACCAAGATAGTCCATACTCGTCCATGTGAAATCACCAATAACATGCGGGCATTCCTCCACCCGCTGCCATATGGTTGCTATATCTTTCGGAAAGCTTTCCGTGCCGAGTATGATCCTGTTCGGAAACAATTCATGATCCGATTTATAGCGCCAGTCCAGATAATTGTATCCGACTACATCAAGCGGAGCGACGAATGGTTCGGTCCTGGACGCCCATATCATGTCTGCATATGGTACATATGTGTTTTGGAGTGTGGCGTTTCCCTGCTTCTTAAGTTCATCCATCTCATTCCACGACTCATACACCTTTGCCATTTCATCATCTGCCAAACCATTAAAAGCCAGGCATACTGCACCTGTTACCGGTCTTGTCCCATCCAGCCTCCGGATGTGCTCCGCAACATCGGCGCATACCGCATAGCCATTGGATAGTCCAAATCTCTCCTGAACTTCATTAAGTGCCGACCACATAATTATACAGGGATGATTGCGGTCCCTGGTGATAAACTGCTCGACATCGTATTTCCAGTGAGTCTCAAAATATGCGTGGTAGTCGTTTGGATTACCCGACATCCGGAACATGTCGAATGCCTCATCAATAACCATGACCCCCAGTCTGTCACAGGCTTCCAGAAAGTCCCGTGACGGCGGGTTATGTGCGCAGCGTATTGCGTTGAAGCCATTATCTTTATGAAGCTTTACCTTTCTGTATTCGCAGTCATAGAGGGACGCAGCACCAAGTATGCCATTGGTATGATGGACACAGCCTCCCTTTAGTTTTAGAGACCGTCCATTCAGCATAAACCCGTTTTTAGTGTCCACAGAAATAGTCCTGATGCCAAAGAGAGTTTCTGCAGTGTCGATTATCTCCGAATCAGCGCGTATCTGCGAAAACTCTCTCAAAATAGCCTTGACTTTGTACAAATTGGGATGGTCGATATCCCACAGAGCAGCATTTTCCACAACCATACTGACGCGGCCTGTACGCTTGCCCATGGCTGGTATCTGTACTGCTATGTACCCCTTTGCAGCAAGGATGTCTTCCTCGTCAGTATAAAGTTCCACATCGATATGCCAGATCCCCGGTTTGGCTGTATGATTCTCAGCAGTCACCTCAACTGTTATATGAGCCGTGTCCCCCTCTATTCGGTTAGTGTATGCAAAAATCGGCCACGGCGAAAGGTGTACATACGGAGCTGTCAGGATATCAACATGTCGGTAGATACCAGTACCTGTATACCAGCGGCTGGTATAAGGTATTTGATTGTTCACGATGATCTGCAGCCTCGTTTCGCGCCCAAATCGAATAAATGGGGTCAGGTCAGCATGGAAAGGTGTGTATCCATAAGGGTGGCGTTTCACGAAGTTACCGTCGCAGTAGACCTCAGTATTCATATACGCCCCGTCTATCTCCAAAAGGATGCGTTGGTCTTTCAAGTCCTCGGGTATGGTGATGAATTTAGTGTAGTAAGCCAGACTGCCCTTGTAAAATCCGCTTGCTCTGCCACTTTTCGCATCGGGCGATACATCAGATTCGATCATCAGATCGTGCGGCAGGTCCACCCGGCGCTTATTCCTGACATTGATGAAATCATTGAAACCGGTCTGCTCAGTGTCGAGATACCATTCCCTGTCAATGTTCATTCTTTTCATGCTTTTACCCCCAGTCTACCCAGAAATATTACCGAGATCCCAGTTGATTTTTGACCTGAAGCCTTTGATTTACTGTCTTTCAGCAGTCGCTTCCTGCCTCTTCCTGAAATTTACAAAAACCCGGAGTTGCCTTTTGTTATCGATCATATGAATTTACAGCACCAATCATTGATGTGGAGCCTGTATCTCTCAGTAATATTATACTATCTTTATGCCTGACAATTTAAGTACAATTATAAATTATTCGCTGTTTCGTATGGACCATATCAGGCTAATACTCATTGAAGAAGTTCTACGATAAGCCAGTACCTGTGGAATACAGCAAGCTTCAAGTCGAATCCATGCCTGTGGATGAAAAATGCCCGGAAAAGCCTGTCAGTTTTTCTCAAAACAAAAGACAC
>DGEE01000028.1:0-3272 GCA_002385815.1 Hungateiclostridiaceae bacterium UBA3934 | reverse complement strand
AGAGAGATAAATAAATGAAGGAGGAACAAAAAATGAAAAAGAGAGGAATGGCTTTGCTGACACCATTGCTATGTACAGCTATGTTGCTTACGATGACAGCATGTGGCTCCGGGAAGAAAGAAGCAATAGGAGGGCAATATTCAGCTTCGGATACGGGCACAAGAGGATATTTGCCACAACTAGTACCGAGTTACAGCGAAATTGTCACGGCTGATTCGCTGGCACCGGAAGCTGAGTTGGCACAGTTCGACATGCAAGATGACTTCAATACCGAGGAGTACCGATTCTTTGAAGAGAACCGCCCGATGAAAGCAAGTTTGTCGCCGTTATCCACATTTTCCATCGATGTCGACACAGCTTCCTACAGCAATGTCAGACGATTCCTTGAAAATGATCTGACGCCGCCCGCGGATGCAGTCAGGATCGAGGAAATGGTCAATTACTTTTCATATGAACTGCCTGAACCGGACGGCAGCGTGCCGTTTTCGGTCACGACTGAAATAGCCCGTTGCCCCTGGAACAAGAATAATTATCTTGCCATGATAGCTCTTCAGGGCAAAAAAGTGGAGAATAAGGATCTGCCGAAATCCAATCTGGTATTCCTGCTGGATGTATCAGGTTCCATGGATGACCCGATGAAGCTGCCGCTTCTGAAATCCTCCTTCCAACTGCTGGTGGAACAGTTGGGTGAGAATGACAGGGTCTCCATCGTCGTGTATGCTGGTGCCTCTGGCCTTGTGCTCGAAGGAGCCCGTGGCGATGAAAAGGAAAGGATACTGGCTGCTTTGGACAGACTTGAGGCAGGAGGTTCGACAGCAGGCGCCGCCGGCATCGAGCTTGCTTACAGCACTGCCAAGAAGAACTTTATAAGCGGAGGTAACAACCGTATCATACTGGCCACCGACGGCGATTTCAATGTAGGCGTGAGCAGTGAAAGCGAGCTCACGAGGCTGATAAAGAAAAAAAGCAAGGAAGGGATTTTCCTCAGTGTCCTCGGTTTTGGCACCGGAAATATAAAGGACAACAAGATGGAAGCACTGGCTGACAATGGCAACGGCAATTATGCCTATATCGACAGTCTGATGGAAGCTAAGAAGGTACTTGTCAACGAAATGGGGTCAACTCTCCTGACTATTGCGAAGGATGTGAAGATACAGGTTGAGTTCAACCCTGCGAAAGTCAAAGAGTACCGACTGGTCGGTTATGACAACAGAATCCTCCGCAATGAGGACTTCGACGACGATACAAAGGATGCAGGTGAAATCGGGGCCGGCCACAATGTCATAGCTTTCTACGAAATCGTTCCATACAGCAGCGGGGAAACTGCTGAGGATCCACAGCTTAAGTATCAGACAACTGAGCTGCGTCAGGAATGGGAAAACGAGTGGATGGAAGTAAGGCTTCGCTACAAGAATCCGGATTCCGACACAAGTGAGAAAATCGTGCACACCATTACAGATCAGCATGTTGTTGATAACCCGTCGGATAACTTTGCATTTGCATCGGCTGTCGCAGAGTTTGGTTTGATACTTAAAAACTCAGAGTACAAGGGCGATTCATCTTTAAGGAGTGTGAGGGATCGAGCTGAAGCTGCCATGGGCGATGATTCAGAAGGATACAGACGTAATTTCCTGCAGCTGGTGAATAAAGCGATTACTTTGGAATACTAGCATATTCCTTTCAATCATGCCGTATAATCAATTCCATGATACACAGGGGGACTTCAAGTGAAGTCCCCTCTTTCAATTTATCATTCCTGATTTCTGAATCCTGCTCCTTTGCTTATTCATATGGATATAATCTTTTACTTCCGGCAACACTCTAGCTGGCATGCCTGAAACCCACTACCTTTTCCAGTATCGCAACTAACTCCTGCGGATATTTTTCTTTTTCAGTTCTGAGGTTCCATACAATAACATCTATTGGCAGCGCCTGCCTGTAAGGTCTGCTGGAGCTATTCTCGTCAATGACATTGGCAACCATTGCTATCTTTGCATTTTGACATATCTCGTCCCCTTTCAGCCCTTTTGGATATCCGCTTCCATCAAGCTTTTCGTGATGCTGCGCAACAATATCCAGGCATTCTCTCGAAAGACTCATGCTTTCAAGAGAACTCAAGCCCAGTTCACAATGCTGTCTCAACAATGACATTTCCGCATCTGTCAAATTTTCAGATCTAAGTATGATCGACTTCGGTACCAGTAGTTTGCCTATATCATGCAGTAATGCACCAAAGCCTAAATAAGAGAGTTCTTCTTCACTATATCCCATTTCTGCAGCTATCATTATCGAAATAATGGCAACATTGATCGAATGCGTGTAAATCCAGCCAACATAGTTGCATAAAGCATTGACATAAATCCACCAGGGTTTTTCCCTGGAGCTGAAAATTATATTTCCCAGTATATCGTTTGCCACCCTGAAAATGCGTTCGTTGCGGATGTTGAGCCTGTTTTTCAGTTCCTCCGCCGTTTCATATAGCATGGCACTTTGCCTGTCACATGATGGAATTGCAACGCTTTGCCTGCTGCCTGGATTATCTGGCACTTCCTGCTCATATACTCCAAATCTTCTTAGCCTGTTTTCAATGCTTGCCGTTACTTTCTGGCCTTTACCCAGTAACAGGACCCCTTTATTATCAAAAATATCTCTTGCAGCAAAATATTCGCTGCCCTTTTTTATAAAATACTCTGCCACAGCAATTGCTCCCTTCATTAGTAAGTATCAGATCTGATACCGGGCATCCTGCATCTGCTCAACAAAAGTCACATCCGTTTTCTTCTTACAGATGTGACTTTCAGCCCGGGCATCCCAATCCAACTATGACCACTGGTACTTCTTCTGCTACAACAATCAGGTATCCAGGACGCAAATATTTAGTTTATTATATCAGCCTTGCATTTAGTATACTTGATCGTAATTCAAAACCAAAATAACTATATTACAAAATATATCAGGTGTCAACAAAGCCAGGTGTCAGTTCGGATTGACAGGATAATTAGTCCAGGATTTTGTCCGCACCCCATTGTCCGTTTCTATTTTGCAATAGATAATTATTGATAAGAACGGAAGGCTCCTTAGTATAAATTTTTTTACATGTATTATCGAAATACTACTGCACAACTAAAGCTCATGTAAGTATTCATTTAAAAATACAAATTGCCACTTGCCAAAATATGCATATTATGTAGAGGATAATAAAAAGCCATGGAAGAATTCGTTCCAGATGTGTAAATCGCCTATACTTCTTATTATCTCCAAGCAATGACCAT